>JBEIHL010000336.1:0-4862 GCA_040381375.1 Opitutaceae bacterium | reverse complement strand
GCCGCCGCCGCCACACCGGCACGCGTGCGGTCAGGCCGAGATCGTTGAGATATTCGAGATCGAGCCGCGGTTCCGCGCTGGTGCCGGACGGCGCGGCGAGGGCATGCAGGAACGCATCGGCGACATGGACCGCGGTCAGCGGACTGAACTTCCGTTCCGCGCCGAGTTGCGGACGGTGGTGAAAGGCGATGGCCTCGACGACCGGCACCGGCAGGCCCCACAACCCCAGCAGGTAACCGCCCACGTCCGAATGGCTCGCGCCGAAAACCCTTAGCTCCGCGTCGCACGGCTCGATTGCCTCCGCCTACACGAGCCGAACCACCGCGGCGTAGCGGTCGGGGAAATTCGCCGCCATCACGACCTTGCCCGTGTCGTGCAGCAGGCCCGAGACGAACGCCTCGTCGGC
Organism: Opitutaceae bacterium; assembly: GCA_040381375.1. GTDB lineage: Bacteria > Verrucomicrobiota > Verrucomicrobiia > Opitutales > Opitutaceae > ER46. Next base: position 4,456 of record JBEIHL010000336.1, on the reverse strand, counting down.
CAGCTTGCGGTCGCCCTGCTCGCACAGGGCCACCGCCTTCGCCGCGGCACCCGTTTGCTGGCTGTGTAGCCAAAGGTCGCCGAAGGAGAAGCCTTCGACCTTCACGCCCTCAAACTGGGAAAACGCGTTCAGCGACAAAACGAGGTAGCGCAGGGTGTCGAGGCCGAGGTAGCTCGCGGCTTCGTCGGGGCTGGACACCCGGCGGCGCAGCCCGAAGAAGGCGGAGTTCACCAGCTTCAGAATCTGGGCGGACATGGAGATGTCGCGGCCGATGATCCGTCCGACCACGGCCATCGAAACTTCCGGATCCTGCAGGGCCTCGACGATCTCCCGGTAGAGAGTAGGGATGCTGGGCAGCCGGCTCATTTGCCCGACGAGGGTCTTGAGCGCGTCGCTCTGCAGCGCACCGTCGGTGGCGGCGGCGCGCCGCACCGTGGCCTTGATCGCCTCGGGGTCGCAGGGTTTGGCGAGAAACTGATGGGTTGATCCGACGCACTTCAGGATCAGTTCGTGGTCGGCGTGGCCGGAGAGAATCAACCGCACCGTGCGAGGATAGAGCTCCATGACCCGGGTGAGCAGTTCGGCGCCATTCATGCCCGGCATCCGCATATCGGATACGATCACGTCGGCCGGCGACACGGCCATCTGCGCGAGCGCGATCGGCCCGCTCTCACAAAACTCCATCTCCCATTCGTCGCGCATCGGCCGCAGCATCCGCCGCAGGCCGTCGAGGACCATCGCCTCGTCATCGACGAAAAGGATCCGCTTTTTCATGCGGCCTCCTCCCCGGCGACCTCGGATCGCAATGGAATGCGGATCACAAAGGTCGTGCCGCGCCCGGTCTCCGTCTCGAAGCGGATCGTACCGCCGTGTTTCCGGACCACGACGGAATGCGCGATGGCGAGTCCCTGGCCGGTGCCCTGCCCCACTTTCTTGGTCGTGAAGAAGGGGTCGAAGATCCGCTGGCGCGCGGACTCCGAAATGCCTGTACCCGTGTCCCCGATACGCACTTCCGCCCAATCGCCGTCGCGGCGCGTGCTGACCGTGATCGTGCCCTTGCGTTCGCCTCCCCGGCCCACCACGTCGGCGATGGCGTGCGTGGCATTGATGACGATGTTCAGGATCACCTGATTGAATTCGCCGGGCAGCACCGGGACGGGAGGCAAAGTCGGATCGAAATGAGTCGTCAGCTCGGCCACGTATTTCCACTCGTTGCGGCAGACCGTCAGGGTGCTTTCGATCGCGTGGTTCAAATCCAGCTCGGTTTTCTCCGTCGTGCCGGGGTGCGAAAATTCCTTCATGGCGCGCACGATGTTGCTGACCCGGGCGATGCCCTCGAGCGACTGCTGGATGGCGTGGGGAATTTCGCGATTCAGATAGGGCATGTCCGCCGTCGCCACGGCGGCCCTGACTTCGCCGATCAGCTCCGGAGCCACCGGCCCGGATGCGGCGGCGTGCAACAGTTTTTCATAGGCGGAGAACAGCCGGGAGATGTCGCCGAAGGCGTCCTGCACGAACCGGGTGTTGTCCCCGATGAACTGCGTCGGCGTGTTGATCTCATGGGCGATGCCAGCGGCGAGCTGGCCGATGGATTCCATCTTCTGCGCGTGGCGCAATTGGATCTCCATCCGGTTGCGATCGGCGATCTCGGCCTGGAGCGTGGAATTCGCCCCCTCGAGCGCCAGGGTGCGTTCCCGAACCCGCTCCTCGAGTTCCCGCATGCTCTGCCGGGACTGCTGCAGGAGCTGCCATTTCGCCACCAGCGCGTGGGCGAGTTGCAGCACCTCCACGACGTCGAACGGCTTTTTCAGAATCACCAGTCGATCGGATTGCCCGAGCCGGGCGATCATGTCGTCCCACGAATAATCCGAATAGGCCGTGCAGATCACCACCTGCAGGTCCGGGCAGGCTTGCCAAAGGCGCGCGATCGTCTCGACGCCGTCCCAACCCGGGGGCATCCGCATATCGACGAACGCGAGCGCATAGGGGCGGCCCTCCCGTTGCGCCCGCTGGACGCAGGCCAGGCCGTCTCCGCCCTGAAAAGCCGAGTCGAGTTCGAATCCCCGCCGTTCGTTCTCGGGGGCCGCCTCCCCCAGCAGGGCCGAGGCCGCCGCCTCGAGACTGGCCCCGATAGCGGCGTGAAGATCGAGGATCTTGCGGAAGTCTTCGTGGATGCCCGGATTGTCATCCACGATCAGGATGCGACCGATCGACCGCGGGGACGGGCTCGACGAAGTGCTCATGACATCAGGGGGCGTGGTCTGCGGCGTCGCGTTCGCCGGCTAGCACGATGGCCGCCGACCGTTGTTCGCTGGAGCGAGTTTCGCGGTCCGGGGCCTCAGTCCCCAGACGGGAGAGCGGAACATTGATCCAGAACGTGGCGCCCCTGCCTGACTCGCTCCGGACTCCGATGTCCCCGCCCATCAGCTCGACCAACTTCCGGCAAATCGCGAGCCCCAGGCCGGCGCCTCCAAAGCTGCGGGTCCGGGAAAGATCAGCCTGCGCGAAAGGTTGGAACAAGAAGCGGGCGATTTTCGGATCCACGCCCACGCCGGTGTCACGGATTTCGAAATGCACGGTGACTCGGCCGGGCGACGCCGCGGCGACACTCAACTCGAGGCGCACCTCGCCCTGCGCGGTGAACTTGACCGCGTTGCCGAGGACATTGAGCAGCACGCGTTGGAGATGCCGGTAGTCTCCGCGCACGCCGGTCGGGACTTCCGGCGCAATCCCGGTACGGAGCCCGAGGCCCTTCGCTACGGCGAGCGGGCGGATCAACCCAATGACCTCGACCACGAATTCGCGCAGGTCGAAGCCAAGCTCGTCCAGCCCGATGCGACCGGCGTCGAGATCCGTGTACTCGATGAGGTTGTTGAAAAGTGCGAGGAGCGACTCCCCGCTCTGCCGCGTGATCGCGGCGAGTTCGCGCTGCTCGGCAGTCAGTTCGGTGTCGAGGAGCAGGCCGGCCATGCCGAGAATCCCGTTCATCGGCGTGCGGATTTCGTGGCTGATCATGGCCAGAAACTCCCCTTTCGCCCGGTTGGCCGCCTCGGCTTCTCCCGCCAGGGCCAGCGAGCGTCGGACCTCGGTCGCCAGTCCGTCGTTCGCGGCGCGCAACGCCGCGGTCCGATCCTGCACGAGCTGTTCGAGCTGTTCGACCTGCCGGCGGTTTTCGCGGGCGAGCCGCCATTTGGTGGTGAGGGCGTGCGCGAGTTGCGCGACCTCGACGACATCGAATGGTTTCTTGAGAATCAACCACCGGTCCGAACGGCCCAGCCGGGCCTTGATCTCGTCGAGCGAGTAGTCGGAGAACGCGGTGCAGAGGACGACCTGAATGTCAGAATCGACGTCCCAGATCCGGTCGATGGTTTCGACGCCATCCCAACCGGGTGGCATGAGCAGATCGACAAACGCCACGGCGTAAGGTCGGCCGGCCTGCACCGCGGCGGCGATGCGCCTGAATCCTTCTTCGCCTTGGAAGGCCGAGTCGACGAGGTAGCTTTCCACGGGTGGCCGGCTCACACTGACATCGAACAGCGCCTGCTCCGCACGCTCGAAGTCGGTGGGTTCGGACGAGTGGCTCGCGAGGATCTTGCGAAAGTCGTCGTGCAGCGAGCGATGATCGTCGATGACGATCATCCGATGGCATTCGAGTTCGTCTTTCATGCAGCGCACCCGGCGGTGATGGAACCGAGCGCCGACAGCGAACGGGAGTGGTTTCCCGTACTGCGCTCGATCGGGACTTCGAGCGTGAACGTCGCCCCGCACGCCGGTCCGTCGCTGTGCACGGTGACCGTGCCGCCCATTTCTCGCGCGGCGTTGGCCCCGCTGTGCAGCCCGAAACCGTGGCCATCCTTTTTCGTGGTGAAACCGTGGTTGAAGATGCGGGCCAAATTTTCCGCCGGGATACCCACGCCATTGTCGGCCACCGAGAAAATCACCCCGGTCTCGCGCTGGTACACGCGCAGGACGACGCGGCTGTCGGGCCGGCCGGAATGGACGCACGCGTCGATCGCGTTGCGCAGATAGTTCACGAGCACCTTCAACACCTTGTGCTTGTCCACCTCGATCCTGGGCACGTCCTCGATGATGCGCTCGACGGACACGCCGTGGCGGTCGAGCGAATCCTGATTCATCCGCTGGGCGTCGGCGATCAGCGCGGCGGGATCGACGCTCTCCGCAACGCCGGAGAGCCGGGCAAATCCCTGCTGCATGGTGACGATGTCCCGGATGTGCTCGATGTTCGCGCGGAGATTTTCGAGTTCGGCAAGCATCGCCTGTTGTTCCGCCTTCAAATGCTGGCCGAACTGCTCAAGGTAGGACATCAACTGGCCGGCTCGGGGATCGCGCGCAAAAAATCCGGGCAGATCGGCGGACTGCGCCCGGAGCAGCGAGTAAACCCGGGAAAAGCTCGCGGTCGAATTCTTGCGCAACCGGTCACCGACCAGCGTGGCGG
>JBEIHL010000335.1:0-4862 GCA_040381375.1 Opitutaceae bacterium | reverse complement strand
CGCGAGCGCGCCGACCCTCGCGTTGCCGTACGTCTCGCCCATCACCTTCAGTTCGGCGGCTTTTTGCCGGAGGACCGCGGCGGCTTGGTCCCGGCGGTTCGCGTGGACGAGCGCCACCGCTTCGTCCTTGGCCACCGCGAGCACGTTGGCGGCATAGTCGGCCTGCACGCGGTGATTCGCCGAGCCCACGACCGCGGCGCGACTGGCGCTGAACTGCACCTGCCGGGTCGCCGAAAGCGAGGCGGTCCGCTGGTTGAGGGCGTTCTCATAGCGCACCTCGGCCCGGGCGATTTCGAGTTCCGCGCCGGCGGCGCTCGGGGCCACCTCGACTTCGATGAGCGCGAACTTCTCCTGCCCGCCGTAGAGCTGGTTGAGGCTCAACTCGGCCCGCTGCCCGCGGATCACGCCGTCGCGGCCCACGAAGTGGATCGGACGCACGCCGGCCGGAAACACGATTTCGATTACCACGCGGCGCGCCACCACGTTCAACACATCGCCGAGTTCGCCCGCGAAGATCCGCGGCAGATCGCCGCTGTGTTCGACGAAGTACGTGTTGCCGTCGCTGCGCTGCGCGAGCCGCGTCATCAGGTCCTCGTTGTAGCCGAGACCCAGCCCGATCGTCGTGACTGAGATGCCTTCGCGGACGAGCATCGCCCCCAAGCGGCCCAGTTCATCGGGCGTGCTTGGACCGACGTTGGCCAGGCCATCGGACAACAGGATCACGCGGTTGACGAACCGCCGGTCCTCCAGATTCCGCCGGACTTCCTCGGCGCCGCGGGTCACGCCGCCGTGCAGCGCGGTGTTGCCGCCCGCCTCGAGGCCGCGGATCGCCTGCTCGAGCCGGCGGCCGTCGCCGACGCGCTGCGCCGGCACGAGCGTCTCGACCCGGCTGTCGTACGCAATCAGCGCGACGATGTCATCCGGCCCCAGCCGGCGCACCGCTTCGAGCGCCGCTTCCCGCGCCTTCGCGATCTTGTCGCCGGACATCGAGCCGGAGCGATCGATGACCAGGGCGAGGTTGACCGGCGGCCGCAGGTGCCGGCGCGGCGGCGGGAGGCAATCGAGGGCGATCTTGACGACTGCCTTTTCCGGCGAATCGGACGGCAGGACCGTGCGATCGACGTCTACCCGCAGGCGGACGGGATCGGCGGACTCGTGAGTGTCGGCGACGGGAGTGCGGGAGCCGAAGGCAAGCGACATCGCGCCACCGAGGGCGACCGCGAAGAACAGGAGAGCGATAGGTTTCATGATTGATCGTTGGTTTTGACTCCGTGAGTTAACCACAAACCGCGCCGCGGGTTGTCAGTACGGAGTCAGCCGGTTGTCAGGGAATTGTCATGGACACCGCCCCCACCCGACGGCGTGATCTCGACTACGCTGCACTGCCATGTCCCACCCCGCCCCCAAGCCAAGAGCCTTTGAACAGGAAGCGCGGGGAGAGCGGGAAGAAGCGGTGGCGGGCCCTTCAAGATCTTCCCGGCCTTCCTGTTCCCCCGTTTGGTGTGGACGGCGGCTGCACCGTGCCTTCCTGCGCACCGTCGGCCTGTTTCTGTTTGCGGCCTGCGCCACTGGTACCGAGCCCTTCGATCCGAGCGGTATCCTGCTGACCTGGCAGCACGACCCGAGCACGACGATGACGGTCGACTGGCATTCCATCGACGGCACCGGGTTTGAACTCGTCGAGAAGAAGTCGCCCGGGCACCAGTTGCCCGTGATCGAGCCTGTCGTCACCGGGGTGCGCGAACCCGTGCTCGAGTATCGGAAACAGGGCGACCCGGCGTGGAGCCAGGCCCGCGGACGGAATCAGCCGTTTCCCTTCGTGGAGGACCGCGCGGGTTCGCTGCATCGCGACGGCTACAGCCACTCGTTCCCGCCGTCGGGCCGCACCATTCACCGCGTCGAGCTGACGGCTCTGTCTCCGGATTCCAACTACGAGCTCCGTTTCGATCCCGCGGGCGTGGTCTACCGCTTTCGCACCCTGCCGCGGACGCTGACGCGCGAGGTCCGCTTTGCGTCGGGCGGTGACATCGGGTCCGGCACCTGGACGGAGACGATGAACCGCGTCGCGGCGTCGCACGATCCCGACTTCGTTCTCTGGGGTGGTGACCTCGCCTACTGCGACGGGGCGCAGGCGCGGCTGGGCCGGTGGTACGAATTTTTCGACTCGTTGAAAAAGTCGCTGGTTGCAGCGGATCGCCGGCTGATTCCGGTCCTCGTCACCACGGGCAACCACGAGGTTGCCGGCGGTTACGTCGAGGCCGTCGCCAAGGCGGCGAAAAAGCCGTACGCGCGCGAGGACGACGACCTGCGCGCCCGGGTGGCGCCGTACTTCTTCGGCTTCTTCGCCACGCCGGGTCAGCCCGGCTACGGCGTCGTCGATTTCGGCGATTACCTGAGCATCGTGTTGCTCGACAGTGGCCATCTCAATCCGATCGGCGGACTCCAGGCCGAGTGGCTGGATCGGACGCTGGCGCAACGCGCGCGGGTGCCATTCGTGTTTCCTTCGTACCACGTGCCGGCGTTTCCCACCTTCCGACCTTTGACGGACAAGCAGAGCGCCGGGGTTCGGGAGCACTGGGTGCCGCTCTTCGAAAAACACGGGCTGCCGGTCGTATTCGAGAATCACGATCACAACTTCAAGCGCACCCATCCCATCCGCGACGGGATGATCGACCCGCTGGGAGTCACCTACCTCGGCGACGGCGCGTGGGGCGTCTTCGTCGTCGGCGTGGCCAAGGACGAGCGCTGGTTCCAGGCGAAGACGATGCCGATCAATCATTTTTACCTCGTGAAACTGAAGGGGCGTGACGCGACCTTCGAGGCGATCAACCTGCGCAATCAGGTGATCGATCGGCACGCGGCGAAAGCGCGCTGAACCCGGTTCATGAGACTCCCGCTCGTCCTTCTCCTCGGCCAACTCGCGCTGGCAGCCGGCGCCCAGGAACGGATCGATTATGCGCGGGAGCTGCCGCCGGTGGAGCCGCGCGAGCCCCGCGAAGCGCTCGCGACGTTTCGCGTGGAACCCGGTTTCCGCATCGAGCTGGTCGCCGCGGAGCCGCTGATCGCGGATCCGGTGGAGCTGGCCTTCGACGAGCAGGGTCGGCTGTGGGTCCTCGAGTTCGCCCAGTACAACCAGGAGTTTCCCGGCGGCGATCCCGACGTGCGGGGCAAGCTGAAGGTGCTGCGCGACACGGATGGTGATGGGGCAATGGATACAGCCGTTACGTTCGCCGAGAATCTGAACTACGCGTCGGCGTTCGCCCTCTGGCGAGGCGGCGTTTTTCTCGGTGAGACGCCGGACATCGTCTATCTCTCGGACACCGATGGCGACGGCCGGGCCGACCGGCGCGAGGTGGTTTTCACCGGGTTTACGCGGGAGGCGCGGCGGGCGGGTCAGGCGCAGATCAACTCGTTTCGCTGGGGTCTGGACAACCGCATCCACGTGTGCACGAACACCGGCGGCGTGGTCTCGCGGCCCGGCGTGAACGACCAGGCGCCCGTCGATGTGCGCGGGCGTGGCTTCAGTTTTGATCCTCGCACGCGACACTACGACGTGCGCAGCGGCGGGGGCCAGCATGGCATGACTTTCGACGCCTGGGGCAACCAGTTCGCCTGCCAAAGCAGCCTGCCGGGCATGTTCGTCATCTACGACGCGCGCTACCTCGCCCACAACCCATGGCTGCGCGCACCGGCGCCGACCGCCCGCATTCACCCGCCGCTGGCCGATTATCCGCTGTTCGTCATCAGCCCGGAGGAACCGTGGCGCGTGCTGCGCAGCAAACTGCGCACGTCGGGCCAATTCGGCGGCAAGGCGGACACGTTTGGCGGCGTAGTTGCGAACCAGGGATTCTTCACCGCCGCCACGGGTCTCACCGTCTACACGGGTGACGCCTTTCCGGCGGAGTATCAGGGTTCCAGTTACATCGGCGAACCCGCCAACAACGTCGTGCACCGCGCCCGGCTGCGCCGCGAAGGAGTCGGTTTCGTGTCCGAGCCGACCAACGCCGCGACGAAGTCCGAGTTTCTCGCCTCCTCGGACAACTGGTTTCGCCCGGTGCAGTTCGCCAACGGCCCCGACGGCGCGCTGTACGTGGCCGACATGTACCGCGAACTGATCGAAGGCGGCACGTTCCTGCCCGAGGAGATGCTCCGGCACCTGCGAGTGGTGAACGGCCAGGATCGTGGCCGGATCTACCGCGTCCTGCCGCAGACCGGGGTCACTTCGCGGCTGCCGGACCTCTCGTCGCTCTCGACCGAAACGGTGGCCCGCCTGCTGACCCACCCGAATGGCTGGCATCGCGAAACCGCCGCGCGCCTGCTGCATGAGCGCCAGGACGCATTGGCCGCGACCTCGCTCCGCGAACTCGCTTCCCGTGCGCCCGTCGCGCTCAGCCGCACCCACGCCCGGTACGCTCTGGAGGGACAGAAATCCTATCCGGCGGAGCTCGCCCTCGCCGCGCTGGCCGAGTCCGATGAGAACGCGCTGGTGCACAGTCTCCGGCTCGCGGAACCGCTGGCCCCGGAGTCCGCTTCGATTCGCGACCGGATTGCTGCGCTCACCACGCACCCATCCCTGCCCGTGCGCTACCAGGCGCTGTTCTCGCTCAGCGGACTGCCCCATCCGGAGAAGGCGACTCTGCTCGCGCGCACGCTCCGGCGGGAGAGCGCGGATCGCTGGGTGCGACTCGCGGCCATGACCGGACTGAAAGGCCACATGGGCGCCGTGTTTCGTTTCCTGATTGCCGATGACGCATTCGTGGCCAGCGAGCCGGCCGTCGAGTTGCTGCGGGAAATCGCTGTCATGACCGCCGAGTCTGGAGACCGGCAGCAACTGACCGCCATCGTTGAGGCTCTCGCCGCGG
>JBEIHL010000334.1:0-4864 GCA_040381375.1 Opitutaceae bacterium | reverse complement strand
GGCTGCATCGTGAACGGCCCGGGCGAGATGGCCGACGCCGACTTCGGCTACGTCGGCGGGGCGCCGGGCCGGATCAATCTCTACGTCGGCAAGGACTGCGTGCAGTACAACATCCCGCAAGCCGAGGCCGACGCCCGCCTGATCGCCCTGATCAAGAGCCACGGCAAATGGGTCGACCCCGCGCCCGCGGCCCCCTGATTCGGGGGTTCGTGTATTCGAAAAACCCGGTACGTCACCGGAACGTAACCAATCGATTCCGCCCGGAGCGGCTTCCCAAGCCCTCCCCATGGCGGTGTAACACCGCTGGAACTACGCCTAGCCCCCGCCTTTTTTGGCGCGTGAATTAAGGTCGGAGAGGCAACGAAAAAATCAAAAAAGTTTCCCCCAAACTCATGTGAACAAGTTGTGGGAAAGTTCGCCTTGAAATGATTTTTGCGTTCACAGTTACTCCGCCCTCTTCCACGTTTCGTTTCGCTTTCGGTTCGCTCTTTACCATGTCGCTTGAGCTTCGTCTCTGCGGCGCCCCGCTGTAACATCAATCCCTACCAATTCGCTCCCAAGCAATTACATGAGGTCTTCGTCTTCAATTCTCCTCCCCTCTTGGCTGCGACACCCGAATTTCGTTACAACGCGACGCCCCCGGACGGGCGGAACCGACATGATAAAGCTCCCTCGACCGAGGCGATGTGAATAAATCCCACCTCCATCGCTTTTACATGCCTTCATCGACCCTCACTCCGAGCCTCTGGGAGACCGTGAAGTGCGACTTCAAGTCGCTCTTTCCGGAAGACGTTTTTCAGATGTGGTTTGAGCCGGTGGTCTGCATCGAGGCGACGGAGGATGCCATGACCCTCGGCGTCCCGAACGACTTCGCCGCGATCTGGATTCACGACAATTACCTCGACCTGATCACGCAGCGGCTGCGGCTCACGGCCGGCCGCATGGTCAACGTGACGCTCCGGAAGATCGACTCTCCCGCGCGCAGCGGCGGCTCGAATCCCGCCCAAGCGAATGCCCGGGGCCACGCCGAGGCGACGGGCACCGGCCGGGCCAAGGCGGCCACCCCGCGCCGCACGACGCGTTACGACGACCGCGGCCCGGTCGCCGGCTTGCTGAACCCGCGCAACACGTTCGAGACGTTTGTCGTCGGCTCCAACAACCAGATGGCCCACGCCGCCTCGCTCGCGGTCGCGCAGGCTCCCGCCCAGGCCTACAATCCGCTCTTCCTCTACGGCGAGACCGGCCTCGGCAAGACCCACCTGATGCACGCCATCGGGCACGCCATCATCCGGCACAACCCCGATTCGCGTGTCGCCTACCTCTCCACGGAGAAGTTCACCAATGAGTTCATCCAGGCCCTGCAGGAGAACAGCCTGACGCGCTTCCGCCAGCGGTACCGCCATGCCGACGTGCTCCTGCTCGACGACGTGCAGTTCCTCGCCGGCAAGGAGCGCATCCAAGAGGAATTCTTCCACACCTTCAACGACCTCTTCGAGTCCGGGAAACAGGTCGTCCTCACCAGCGACCGCCGCGCGAGCGAGATCCAGAAGTTGGAATCCCGCCTCGTTTCGCGCTTCGAGTGGGGCCTGCCCGCCGACATCCAGGCGCCGGACCTCGAGACCCGCCTCGCCATCCTTCGCACCAAGGCGCAGACGCTGAACTGCAATCTGCCGGACTCGATCATCAACTTCATCGCGCAGAACATCACGCGGAACATCCGCCGCCTCGAAGGCGCCCTGCTCAAGGTTTCGAGCTACTCGGCCCTCACCAGCAAGCCACTCGACCTCGCGACCGCGGAGCGCCTCCTGCACGACGTGCTGATGGAGCAGGCGCAGAACATCCTGACGATGGAGACGATTCAGAAGCGCGTCGCCGATCACTTCCAGCTCCGCCTGGGCGACATGACCAGCCGGCGCCGGCCCAACAACATCGCCATTCCCCGCCAGATCGCGATGTACCTCGCCCGCACGCTCACCAAGCACTCGCTGCAGGAAATCGGCGAAGCCTTCGGTGGACGCGATCACGGCACGGTCATTCACGCCTGTCGCGCGGTCGACAACATGATCGAACAGGACGCCACCACGCGCGGCAGCGTCGAGTTCCTGAAGGCGCAGTTGTCGAAATGAACCTCGGCGGGCGCCGCCCGTCGACGTAGTTGAGAGTTGAGAGTTGGGGGCTGAGGGCAGAGAGTGTCTGCAGGAACGCCGTTTCCGCGCTCCCCAGACTCCTTCCTCACCTCTCCACTCCTCTCCATGTCCCTCACTCCTGAGCAGAAAAAGTCGGTCACCGCCTGGGTCGCCGCCGGCGACAATCTTTCCGCGGTGCAGAAGAAGCTGCAGGAACAGTTCAAGCTCTCGCTGACGTACCGCGATGTCCGCTTCCTCGTCGACGACCTCAATCTCGAGCTGAAGGACGCCGCTCCCAAGGTCGACGCCAACGACGTTTCCAAGACGCCCCCGCCCGCTCCGACCGCAGCGCCCGCCGGAAAGAAGGGCCCCGGCGCCCGGCCCGACCCCGCCGAAGAGCCGGCCGACGAGGCGCAGATCGCGGAGACGGACGATGTGGACGACACCGGCGAGGCCGGTGAAGCTGATTTCGAGGCGCTGCCGGAGGGCGAGAGCACTGTCGCCGTCGCCGTCGACAGCGTTACCCTCATTCCCGGTGCCCTCGCGAGCGGCACCGTGACCTTCAGCGACGGCGTGACCGGCAAATGGGTGGTCGACCAATACGGCCGCCCCGGCTTCACCGAGGTCAGCCAGCCTGGCTACCGTCCCAAGCCGGCCGACGCCCAGGCGTTCATGCAGCAACTGAGTCAGGCGCTGCAGCAACGCGGATTTTGAGCCTGGGCCATACCAAGGCAGCTTGAACAGAAAGGCCGGGAAGAGCGGGAAGGAGTGAATCCATCTCCCCGATCTTCCCGGCCTTCCTGTTCCAATCCGGCTGTTCAGTGTCGGCGTCGCCGCTACGACGACCCAGCCAGCAGCGCGAGCAAACCCGCCTCGTCGAGAATCGTGACGCCCAGCGCGCGTGCCTTCTCCAGCTTCGAACCGGCTTCCTCCCCCGCGACCACGTAGTGGGTCTTCTTGCTCACACTGCCACTGACCTTGCCGCCGGCCGCCTCGATCTTCGCCGTCGCTTCTTCGCGGGCCAGCGTGGGCAACGTGCCGGTCAGCACAAAGGTCTTGCCCGCCAGCGCACTGCTCGCCGCCGCGGGCGGATTCGGCGTCACGCCCGCCGCCTGCAACGCCTGCACCAGCGCGCGGTTTTCCGGCTCCGCGAACCATGAGACCACCGCCGCGGCGGTCTTTTCGCCGAAGCCACCGACCCGCAGCAGGTCCGCGGTCGTCGCGACCGCCAGCGCATCCAGCGAACGAAACGTCCGCGCGAGATCCTTCGCCGCCGCCGCGCCCACCTGCGGAATGCCGAGCCCGAACACCACGCGCCACAGGTCGGCGGTGCGACTCGCCTCGATGCCCGCGATCAGGTTCGCCGCCCACACTTCGCCGGACTTCTTCAACGGCAGCAGGTCCGCCACCTTCAGCCGGTAAAGATCCGGAATCGTCCGGATGAGCCCGTGCTGCAGCAGCAATGCGACCATTTCCTCGCCCAAGCCCTCGATGTCCACCCCGCCCTTCGAAGCGAAGTGCTCGATGCGGCGGCGAATCTTTTCCGGGCAGAGCGGATTCGGGCAGCGCCACACCACCTCGCCCTCGCCGCGCACGGCCACCGTGTGACACACCGGACACTGGCGGGGGAACGCATACGGGGCGCTGCCTGCCGGACGCTTCTCGAGCAGCACGGCGACCACCGCCGGGATGATTTCGCCCGCTTTCTCCACCAGCACCGCGTCGCCCACGCGCACATCCTTGCGGACGATCTCGTCCGCGTTGTGCAGCGTCGCCCGCTTGACCGTCGTGCCGGCGAGAAACACCGGCTCCAGTTCCGCCACCGGCGTGAGCGCGCCGGTGCGGCCGACCTGGATCGTGATGTCGCGGACACGGGTCTCCGCCCGGTCGGGCGCAAACTTGAACGCACACGCCCACCGCGGGGAGAGTTTGCGCGCCGCCTCCGCCCGGCCGTCCGCCGTCATGCCGCGGTATCCGATCTTTGGATGCCGCTGCTGCGCGAAGGCGTCGAGCTTCACCACCGCACCGTCGGTGCCGTAGGGGAAATCGCGGCGGATCCGGTCGAGCTCGCCGATGGCCGCCCACACCGCATCGATGCCGCGCACGCTCCAGAAGGCCGCGACGACCGGCAGCCCCCAGGCCTCGAGCTGCCGCCGAAACGCCGTCTGGGCGTCGACGATCTCGGGTTCGCAATGACCGAGCCCGTAGCAGACGATCTCAAGCCGCCGACCCGCCACGAAGGTCGCATCGAGTGCCTTCAGCGTGCCGGCCGCGAGATTGCGCGGATTGGCGTACGGCGCCTCGCCCGCCTCCTCCTGGAGCTGATTGATTCGGCGAAACTCCTCTTCGCGCAGGAAGATCTCCCCGCGGATCTCGATCATCGCCGGCACCGGCGCACCTTTCAGGGTGGGCGGCAACCCTTGGATCGTGCGCACGTTCGCCGTCACGTCGTCGCCTTCCTCGCCATCGCCGCGCGTGACCGCCCGCACGAGATTGCCGTGCTCATAGGTCAGGCTCACGGCCACGCCATCGATCTTCGGCTCGACCGTGTAAACGAGGTCCTCCGCGCCCAGCACCTTGACGAGCCGGGCGTGAAACTCACGCAGCTCGGCCTCATCGTACGTGTTGTCGAGCGTCGTCATCGCCTGACGGTGCTTCACGCGCGCGAATCCCTCGGTGCGGTCGTCGCCGACCCGCTGCGTCGGCGTTTCGACTCCGGCCGCGCGCGCCGCTTCGGG
>JBEIHL010000333.1:0-4866 GCA_040381375.1 Opitutaceae bacterium | reverse complement strand
GTTCGGCCCGCCTCTGCGCGCGGTTGCTCGTTCTGAGCGATCGCGCGCAAACGCATTGTGCGCGAGCATGGCACATGGAAAGCTGGCGGTGACGGCGGCAGCTTGGCGGCTGCGTCGTGTCCCCCCCTCATGAATTCCCTTCTGAAATGCGTGCCCGGCCTTGGACTGGCGGCGTTGCTCTTGAGCCCGGTCTTCGCGCCGGGTGCCGCGCCCGCGTCCCGGCCGCCGAACTTCATCGTCCTGTTCTGCGACAACCTCGGCTACGGCGACGTGACGCCGTTCGGCTCGACCGTGCATCGCACGCCCAATCTGGAGCGCATGGCGCGCGAGGGCATGAAGCTCACGCACCTGTATTCGGCCAGCGGGGTCTGCACGCCGTCACGGGCGGCACTGATGACCGGTTCGTATCCGCGGCGCGTGAACCTGCACAAGAACGCCCGCGGGGGTGGCGTGTTGCAACCGGTGGAGCCGATCGGCCTCAACCCGGGCGAAGTCACGATCGCGGAAGTCCTCAAGGCGAGCGGCTATGCGACGGGCATGATCGGCAAATGGCACCTCGGTGACCAAGGCCCTTTCCTGCCGACGCGGCAGGGTTTCGATTCCTACATCGGCATTCCGTACAGCGACGACATGACGCCGCGTGAGGGTCAGATCTGGCCTGATCTGCCCCTGATGCGCAACGAGACCGTGATCGAGGCGCCCGTCGACCGGAATGAACTCACGCGGCGCGAAGCCGAGGATGCGATCCGCTTCATCACGGAGAATCGCGAGCGGCCGTTTTTCCTCTACCTGCCCCATGCGACGCCGGGCAGCACGCGGGCGCCGTTTGCGAGCGCGGCCTTCCGGGGCAAGTCGCGCAACGGCCCCTGGGGCGATTCGGTCGAGGAACTCGACTGGGCGGCCGGCCAGATCCTCGATGCGGTGCGCCGCCTCGGTCTCGAAAAGAACACGCTCGTGCTCTGGACCAACGACAACGGCGCCCCCCGCCGCGAGCCCGTCCAGGGCAGCAACCTGCCTCTCGGCGGCTGGGGCTACACCACCGCCGAAGGCGCCATGCGCGTGCCCGGTATCGCCTGGTGGCCGGGCACGATCCCCGCCGGCACGGTCTGTGCCGAGATGATCACGCTGATGGACATCCTGCCGACCTTCGCCGCGCTCGGGGGCGGAAAACTCCCGCCGCATCCCATCGACGGGCGCGACATCTGGCCGCTGCTCGCCGGCCGGCCCGGAGCGCGTTCGCCGCACTCCGCCTTCTTTTACTATCACGGCGAGCAACTGCAGGCCGTCCGCTCCGGCCGTTGGAAACTGTACCTGCCCCTCGCGGCGCAGCGCAACTTTGTCGGTCCGGCCGCTCCGGGCAAGGCGCCCGGGAAGGCGGACGGCGCCCCGCAGGCCGCCCGGCTCTTCGACGTCGTCGACGATGCGGCGGAGAGCCGAAACGTCTTCGCGCAGCATCCCGATGTCGTGGCGGCGCTGACCAAGCTCGCCGAATCGGCCCGGGAGGATCTTGGCGATGTGGGGCTACCCGGACGTGGCCAGCGACCCGCCGGCTGGGTCTTCGACCCGCAGCCCGTGCGGCTCGGCCGGACCGTACCCTGAAACTTTTCCTTATCCACCACCGCAGACACGTCCCGACCATGCACCGATCACCTGAACGCTCACTCCTCCACCTTCCGGCCGTCCTCCTGGGCGTATTCCTGTGGTTCGTATCCGGAATTTCAATGCTGGCCCAGACCGCCGGCGGCACCATCGAGGGCCGCGTCCTCAACACCCGCAGCGGCGAATACGTGGAGCGCGCCCGCATCACCGTCGAGGGTTCCGCGGCGGAAACCTTCTCCGATTCCGACGGCAACTACCGGCTCACGAACGTGCCGGCCGGCACCGCCAAGGTGCGGGTGTTCTTCACCGGGTTGCTGCCCCGCACCGACGACGTGACCGTTGTGGCCGGTCAGATCTCGCGCCACGACGTGAGCCTGCAGACCTTCGAGACCCGAGCCGATCCGGGCGCCGGCGGCGTGGTGAAGCTCGACAAGTTCGTCGTCGGCACGACGCGCGAGATGGACGGCGCCGCGATCGCGATCAACGAGCAGCGCTTCGCCGCGAACATCAAGAACGTGATCTCGGCTGACGAATTCGGCGGCGTCGCCGAAGGCAATGCGGCCGAGGTCCTGAAGTTCATGCCCGGGGTCACGGTCGAGAACAGCGGCGGCAACATGCGCTTCATCTCCATCAACGGCGTGTCTCCGGACAATGTGCCGGTGACGGTCGACGGCTTCAGCCTCGCCAGTTCCGCGGGCGGCACGGCGCGGGCGGTGCAGGTGGACATGGTTTCGAACAACAGTCTCTCGCGCATCGAGGTGTCGTATTCGCCCACCCCGGAGTCCTCGGGCGCCGCGCTCGCCGGCTCCGTGAACATGGTGCAGCGCAGTTCATTCGAACGCTCCAAGCCGTCGTTCACCGGCAGCGTTTACATCATGATGCGCGACAACGCCCGCGACTTCCAGAAGGTGAACACCGCGCGGCAGTCGCCGAGCCGGAACGTGCACCCCGGTTTCGATTTCTCCTACGTCGCGCCCGTGAATCAGCGTTTCGGATTCACCTTTTCCGGCGGACACTCGACGCAGTATTCGGCCCAGGACATCGCCACCATGACGTGGCGCGGGGGCGGCACCGCGACCAACGGCACGACCTTTCCGAATACCTCGTTCGACCGGCCGTACCTCAGCAGCTTCACCGTACTCGATGCGCCCAAGGTGACCGCCCGCAACTCGGCCGCGGTGACGTTCGACTACAAGCTGACGCGCGTCGACCGGATCTCGCTCGGTTTCCAGTTCTCGTCGTTCGAGGTCTGGTTCAAGAACAACACCGCCGTCTTCAACATCAACTCGGTCCTGCCGGGCAACTTCACGACCACGTCGACGGTCGGTCCGGGCGAGGTCCAGTTGAACCGCGACGAGCGCCACCGGGTGAACCGCACCATGATGCCGACGCTCATCTGGCGGCACGATGGACCGGTCTGGAAAGCCGTGGGCGGAGTCGGATTCTCCCAGGCCAACGATCGTAACGACGGCAGCCGGGCGGGGTTCTTCCGCAGCTCCGTCGCGCGCCGCACCGGCGTGACCGTGGCGTTCTCAGACATCTTCTATCTCCGGCCCGGCGTGATCCGCGTCACGGACACCGCCTCCGGCGCCGCGGTGGATCCGTATAATATTTCCACCTACTCGCTCGCGACGGGCGGCGACAGCCAGAACGACAGCACGGACATCCAGCGTAGCGCTTACGGCAACCTGGCCCGCGACTTTTACGGCAAGGTGCCCCTTTCGCTGAAGGCCGGCTTCGACCTGCGCCAATCGATGCGCGACATCCGCACCACGAATCCGACGTTTACGTTCGTCGGCCGCGACGGCCGCAGCAGCACCACGCCCGTCGGCAACGACGACGTCGCGACGCCGTTCCTCGATCCCTACAACTCCCAGCGCATTCCGCCGTACGGCTTCCCCCGCACCGATGGGGTGAGCAATCTCCGCCTGCTCGATTTCTACCGCGCGAATCCCAGCCAGTTTACCTTCGACGAGAACGCCGCTTACCGCGCGATCGTCAGCAACTCCAAATACGCGGAGGAATTGGTGTCCGCGGCCTACATCCGCGGCGACGTGTCCTTCTTCGACCGCCGGCTCAAGATTGTCGGCGGCGTGCGCGCGGAGCAGACCAACATCGAGGCCCAAGGACCGCTCACGGATCCGGGCCGCAACGTTCGGCGCGATGCCCAGGGCCGCCCGATTCTCGGCGCCAACGGCCTGCCGCAGGCCATCACCACCGTGCCCCTCGAGGTCTCCACGCTCACCTTCCTCGAGCGCGCGACGAAGACCGACAAGGAGTACCTGCGGCTCTTCCCCAGCATCAACGTCGGCTACAACGTCCGCGAGAATCTGATCGCCCGCGCCGCCTATTATCACTCGATCGGCCGGCCCGATTTCAATCAGTACGCGGGCGGCGTGACGCTCCCGAACACGGACAATCCGCCGAGCCCGGGTAACCGGATCACGGTGAACAATGCGGGCATCAAGGCCTGGACGGCCAAGTCGACCAGTGTCCGGCTCGAGTACTACTTCGGCGGCGTCGGACTCGTGTCGGTCGGCGCGTTCCGGCGTGACTTCGAGAATTCGTTCGCGGGCGACATCTTCACCGCGACGCCCGAGTTTCTCGCGCTCTACGGCCTCGATGCCGCCACCTATGGCAACTTCGATGTGTCCACCCAGCGCAACGTGCAGGGCACGGTGCGCATGACCGGGATCGATATGAGCTACAAGCAGGCGCTCACGTTCCTGCCGAACTGGGCGCGCGGCGTGCAGGTGTTCGCCAACGGGAGCGCGCAGCGGGCGACCGGTCCCAGCCTTGGCAGCTTCTCCGGCTCCAACTATGTTCCGCGCAGCGCCAACTGGGGTGTCAGCTTCACCCGCGAAACGTATAGTTTCCGCGCCAACTGGAACTACCGCGGCCGCCAGCGGCGCGGCGAAGTGGCGGCCGGTCCGAGCATCGAGCCCGGCACCTACAACTACTTCAACAAGCGGCTCTATATTGATCTCCAGGGTGAGTACACGGTCTGGAAGCGCTTCGCGGTGTTCGCCAACTTGCGCAACATCGGTGCCGCCTACGAAGACACCGAGATCTACGGTCCGAGCACGCCGCAGCACGCGCAGTTCCGCCAGCGCCTCGACCACGGGTCGTTGTGGACGATGGGTGTGAAGGGGACGTTCTAATACCAAACGCCCCTATCGTTTATACTGTGCAGCGCCCAGAGTTATTGACCACAGATTTCACAGATAGCACAGATGGGCCGTAGATTCCTTTTATCTGAGCCCATCT
>JBEIHL010000332.1:0-4868 GCA_040381375.1 Opitutaceae bacterium | reverse complement strand
TTGAAGTCGGCATGGCCGAGGTCGAAGGGCTGGTAGCCGGGGAAAATGCGCAGCCCGGGCATGCGCAGCCCTTCATGGCAGCGGCGGACGTCTTCCTCCCAGTCGGCCCACGCGAGATTGACCGAGCCGAAGGGCTTGAGCAGGCCGGCGCCGCGTTCGCGGCACTCGGCGGCGAGGCGTTCATTGGCGCCGCTGAGATCCTTGTGGAGCAGGGCCTCGAAGCTGCCGGCCCAGGCCTCGATGATCCGGTGCTTCTTCAGTTTCGCGACCAGGGCGGACGTATCCGCATACTTGAGACGGCGGAACGGCCACTGGAACAGGTTGACGTTGGTGTCGATGATGCCGGGAGAGGCGCCGGTGGGCGCGGCCGCGGCGGCGGCAGTGGGAGCGGACGAGGAAAGTGAGGCGGCGGCTCCGGCGAGGAGGGAGGCCTTGAGGAAATCCCGGCGGTCGATGGGGGTCATGGTCAAAGTTCGATCTTCAGTCCCTTGCGGCGAAAAATGGGGGCGGCGAGCCCGCGGAAGTTGCCGCCGAAAATCTTCATGCGATCGGCGCGCGAGAGATCGGCATCGAGCACCTTGCCGAACTCCGTCGCGTAGCTGCGGCTGGGGCCGTGGCCGCCCCAGACGATGCGGTCGACGCCGAGTTCCTTGACCGCGAGATCGACCGAGCCCGAGTGCGGGTCGGAGCCGGCGAATTCCAGCAGCACGTTCTTCTGTTCGCGCACGGCGCGGATGCCCAGCTCCCAGTCGCCGCCGGAGTGGCCGCAGATGAAGCGCACCTTTGGAAAGCGTTTTGCGAGGACGACGAGCTCCATCGGCGTCGATTCCCCCGGGTTGTTGTCCCGGCCTGGCAATCGTGGCGTTCCGCCGATCTTCAGCCAAGTGTGGACGTAGATGGTCGCGTCGAGTTCGGCGGCGAGGCGGATAATGGGGTCGTTGTTGGGATGGCTGCAGGGGATGCCGCGCTTGTTGCCGCCGACATACTTGATCCCGATGCACGGCCCGTTACGGATCCACTTTTCCATCTTGGCGCAGCTTTCGTCGGGGAATCCCGGATCGATCGGCGTGATGCCGGAGAGATGATGCTGCTCGGCCTGCAGGATGGCGCGGACCTCGTCGTCGAAAGGCGCCGGCGTCATCGGGTCGGCGAGCGTGCCGCCGATCTCGAGGGAGATCGAGCGCTCGATGCCCATTCGCTCAACGTAGAAGGAGTTCGCGCGATACTGGGCGATGGGCTGGTTGGAGCCGTAGAAACCGTGAAAATGGGAGTCCCAGATCCGGTAGGAGACGAGTTCGTCGCGGGTCGGGACACCGTAGTCGGCCGCGTTGAGGAAGATTTCGCGTGGATTCATGGTGGCGGAAACGCCGCTTCAGGTGAAGCGGGACGGCCTCGATCGTGCTTGAGGTAACCGAGTGGATATTTCTTTCCCGCCTTTTTCGCCTGCGTCAACCAAAGTGACGAGCTATGGCACTTTCGTGGGGGTACAACCGCGCTCCGCGGAAGGAGAAAACTCT
Organism: Opitutaceae bacterium; assembly: GCA_040381375.1. Lineage (GTDB taxonomy): Bacteria > Verrucomicrobiota > Verrucomicrobiia > Opitutales > Opitutaceae > ER46. The sequence continues at coordinate 3,351 of JBEIHL010000332.1, read as the reverse complement.
TGCCTTTGGACGGCTATAACCGAGCAGTTACATGGCCCCACTCGCCGGAAGGTGAGCTTCTTTCAAGTCATAGCCGATCAGATGACCACGACCACCATGACCCAATCAGACTGTAGCCACTCCGGCCGCCCCCACGCGGCTGTCCGTTCCTGGAATTGGGGAGCATTCATGCTCCTCTTCGCTCTACTCACCTCCTCCGCCTTTGCCCAAGGCGTCGTCAGCGGCTCGGTGACCAACGCTGCCACCGGCGCTTTCCTCGAGGGCGCCCGGGTGGTCCTCGAAGGCACTGGTCGCGAAGTGACGACCGACTCGCTCGGCAGTTATCGGTTCGATAATGTCGCGACCGGCAGTGTCTCGGTCGCCGTCTCCTACACTGGCCTGACCACCGACCGCGCGACGCTCACGGTGTCCGCCGGTTCCCCGGTGCGGCGTGACTTTGGCCTGACCGCGGAGATCTACAAGATGGGCAGCTTCGTGGTTTCGTCCGAGCGCGAGGGCAATGCGAAGGCGATCACGTTGCAGCGCCAGTCCGAGGGCGTGAAGAGCATTGTCTCGGCCGACGCCTTCGGCGGTCTCGCGGGGAATCCCGCCGATCTCGCGATGCGCCTGCCCGGCGTCGAGGGCGAGTCGGTCGGCGGTGACATGCGCTACCTGCGCATCCGCGGCCTCCACCAGAATCTCAGCACGATCTCGCAGGACGGCAACCGGCTCGCCGATGCGGCCTCGGGTGGCGCCACCCGCGAGTTTCAATTTCAGACCGTGGGTTCCGACTCGGTCGAGCGCATCGAGGTGACGAAATCGCCGACGCCGGACATGGACGGCGATTCGATCGGCGGTGTCGTGAATCTGGTTTCGAAGAGTGCCTTCGACAGCTCTCCGGAGCGGCGCATCCGCGGCTCGGTCGGCGCCATCTTGCGTCCGACCGACGAGCGTGACTCGTCCCGGCCCAATGCGTCCCTCTCTTACTCGGAAGTGTTCTGGGGCAAGGTAGGCGTTAACCTCAACCTCGCCTATCGTCCGCACGGTTCGATTATCGACGTAGTCAATCAGGCCTTCGAGCAACTGCCCGCGGGCAGGACGGGTCCGGCCTACCAGTATTCGCTCCAAGCGCAGGATTTCCGCAACGTCCGCACGCGGTCGGGCGCGGGGCTCAAGCTGGACTACAAGTGGAACGAGCAGGTGCGGTTCTTTGTGAATTTCCAGTTGAACAAGCACCTCGAGCATACGACCAACAGCCAGATCACTTGGCAGACCAATCAGGGTGTCGCGACGGTGGAGCCCGACGGAACCTTCTCGGGCGTGAACGGCATAATCCCCGGCTACACCGACTTCGAGACCCGGGTTCGCCCGGTGGCGAACAGCACGGTCGCGATCAACTCCAACTCCGCCTACAAGATCGGCACGACCAAGACCGTGAACATCGGGGGAGTCCACCGCTACCCCACCGCGACCCTCGAGTATGATGTCTATCAGTCGGCCTCTAAGGCCTACTACCCGGGCAACAATACTTTCACCTATACGCTGCGCGGGGCGGGTTGGACGATCAGGCGCAACGACCCTCTTTTCCCGGATATCACGCAGTCGGGCGGTCCCGACTGGAACCGGCTCGAGAGCTACACCGAGAATACCTACAATAGCGCCCGCATGGTGGGCTGGGACCGTTATCTCGGCGCGGCGATCAACTACAAGAAGACGCTCAAGACGCCCGTCCCGACCTTCATCAAGACCGGCCTGCGTTTCCGCGAACAATCGCGCGATCTCGACAATACGCCTTATAATACCTCTTACGTCGGCCCCGACGGTGTCATGGGCCCGAACGCTGCGCTCGGAGGTCGCAATGACGACAACCTCGCTCAGTTCGGCTTCCGCGGCATTCCCTATCCGGACACGGAACTCAAGCGGTATGGCAATCTGCCGATGCCCGACTTCCAAGCGGTCGGTCGCCGCACGAATCTCGACCAATACATCGCAGCCAATCCGACCTACTGGCGGCGTACCCTTCAGGCCGATCTGCAGAACGCGCTCATCAATACTCAGCAGTTTGTGGAAACCATCCAAGCGGGCTACTTCATGGGTAACATTTTGCTCGGTCGCCTCAACATCCTGAGCGGGCTCCGCGTCGAGGACACGAAGACCGACGGTGAGGGTGCACTGCAGCTTCTGACCCCCGAGGAGCGCGCGCGCCGCGCCGCCTGGGGCCCGGGGCCTCTCACCGACGCCGAGATCACCCGGCGCGTGACGGAGGAGTACGGCCGCCGGGTAAAACGGAAGGGCGACTACCGGAGCATCTTCCCCGGGGTGCATTTGAAGTACATGTTCAACCGCAACATCCAGGCGCGCTTCAGCTATTCGGAAAACATCGGACGTCCCAGTATTGGCCAACTGATTCCCCGGACGACGGTGAATCTGGACAACCAGACGATCTCCACGGCCAATCCGAGCCTCGAACCGCAGTGGGCGAAGAATTTCGACCTCACCGGTGAAATCTACTTTGAGCCGGCCGGCATGTTCTCGATCGGCGTTTTCCAGAAGCAGTTTAGGAAATTCTTCTTCACCGCGAGTGTCATCGTCGTGGGCTCCGGGGCGGACAACGGTTTCGAAGGCGACTACGCCGGCTTCCTCCTCACCACGCAGCGCAATGGCGGCGCCGCGAAGGTCAAGGGCCTGGAGGTGAGCTACAGCCAACAATTCACCTTCCTGCCGGGCATCTTCAAGGGTCTGGGTGCGTTCGCGAACGCGACCTGGATGAACGCAGCGGGCAATTACGGTGCCGGCAGCGCCATCTCGCTCGTGCCGAACCCCCGCGTCGCTGGGTTCAATCCGTTCATCGGCAACATCGGCCTCTCGTACATTCAGAACAAGGTGAACCTGCGCGCCTCGTTCAACTATCGGCACAAGTACCTGACCGGATTCAACGCCAACGAATCCCGCGCCACCTACGCCGCCGCCCGGCCCTCGCTCGACCTCAAGGCCCTGTACAACGTGAACCGGAAGTTGAGCCTCTATCTCGATGTGGTAAACGTGCTGATGAATCCCGACCGCGAGACGCAGTTCGGCTACGACCGCCCCCAGGTGACGCACCTGATGCGCCAGCAGTTCTTCTTCGGCGCTAACTTCCGTCTCTGACGACGTGCCGGCGGCCGGGCGCGAAATTTTTTGCGCCCGGCGCCGGACCGTTTTATTTTGTCCGGCTTTGATACCCCGCCCTTACGTTGCTCTGGTCTGGTTGGCGGCCGCAGCCGGTGGAAGTTCACTCGTCGCGGCCGAGGCGGCGCCGCCGGTCGACTTCAATCGTCAGATCCGGCCGATCCTCTCGGATAACTGCTTCCAGTGTCACGGCCCGGACGAGGG
>JBEIHL010000331.1:0-4829 GCA_040381375.1 Opitutaceae bacterium | reverse complement strand
GGCAGGAGCAGGCCGACGCTCGCCGCCGTCGACGGCGGCGACGATTGCGCCACGAAGGCATGAAACGCTTCCAGCCGTTCCCGCGCCTCCGGCAGCGTCTTGCCATGGGTGTGGTAAATCGAGCGGCCGGCGGACTCGCCGAACAAAGCCCGGAGCTCGACCTCGTTCGCCTGCAGCTCAGGCGCGGGCAAGTCGAGGGAACGCACGTCGTCCCCCCAGTGCAACTTCAACGGTCCCACCACCGCGAAGATGACGGCCGCCACGAACGCGCCACGGACGAGCCCGCCAAGCCGGCGACGCGCGCCGCCGCCGAGGTGACCGAACTCGCGGCCCTCGAGCTGCGTCCGGTCGAGCTGCGAGAAATACAGCATGGCCGCGGCCAGGGCGCATATCAAACCGGCGGATACAAAGAGCCCGATCTGCCGGATCAGCGGCAGCTCGGAAAACAGCAGCAGCGAAAACCCCGCCACGGTGGTGAGACAGCTCGCGAGCAGCGGTTTCAACAGCCGACGCAGCTTCTCCCCGTACGGCTCGTCCGGCCGCTTCGGCGGCTGCATGAAGATGTAGAAGCCGTAGTCGACGGCGACGCCGCTGAGCAGCGAGCCGATCACGAAGACGAGAATGTGCAGCCGGTCGAAGACCAGCGTCGAAATCGTCCAGGCGCCGGCGATCGACAGGAAGATCACCGGCACGAGATGCAGGAGCAGGTGGATTCGCCGCACGAACAGGCAGCTCACGCCCAGCACCGCGAGCAGCGACACGATATTGAGCACGCCGATCTCCGCCTTGATCCGCGCCTTGCTCGCCGCCGCGAAGCGATTCACGCCCGACCAGCGCAGTTCGACCCCCGGCTGGACGGCCCGCGCCGCCGCGAGGGCCTGCTCCACCGCCGCGAACACCGGCTCCTGTCCCTCGTCCGTGAAGGGCGAATCCTTGATCCGCGCCCACACGAGCGCGTACCCGCTCGCGTTCGCACCCGGGGAGCTGAGCAGTCGCGCGCGATCCGCCAACGCCGGGACCAGCAGCAGCGGATCGCGCGGCAGGATTTCCTGCATCGCGGTGGCCTCGGGCCGGTTCAGAAAAGTCTCCAGGTCGACCGCCGCGCGTTCCGCCAGCCAGGCGGAGAATGTCTCCCGGAGCGCGCCGGTCGCGGCGAATTCCTGCTCCCGCCGGCCCAGCCAGGCGGGCAGCAGCCACTCGAAGCGACGCTCGAACACCGCTCGCCCCAACGCGTCGCCGGCCGCCGAATCGCCCAGCACAACGACCTCGGCCAGCGCCGGCGACCGGGCGAGCGCGCCCGCGAAGGCCGTTGCCGCGGCGCGCGGCGGCGCGGTCCCGGCAGCCGGATCGTGGAGCGCGAACAGCATCACCCGCGCCTGCACGTTGCTCGCAAACCCGCGCACCAGCCCCAGTTCCGGCGCCTGTTCCGCCGCCGGGATCAGATCGAGCACGTTGGTCGAAATCTTCGCCGCGTAGTCAAGTCGCAGCAGCCACAGCCCACAGCCCGCGGCAAATGCCAGCAGGGCGAGACGGGCGAAGAGTTTTTGGCGCGCGGGTTCCAATTACGAGCCAGTGATCCCACTGCGATCCGGCCGGGAATCAACCCCGGATGACGCCGGGCCGCATCTACCGGAAAAAGCGCCGGATCGTGTCGCCGGTGAACAGCACGTCCTCGCGCGTGTCGCGGACGGTGATCTCGATCCGCTGCGTCGGCGATTTCACCATTTCGATTTTCGTCAGGGCGTTGCCTTCACCCGCCACCGCCAGGACGCCGAGCAGGTTGGCGAAGTTCGCGTCGCGCGGCACGAACGCCATGCTCCAGGCAGTCCCGTCGCGGCGGCCGTGCACGACGAACTCCCGCTCCAGTTTCGCCAGATCGAAACGCAGCACGTTCACGATCGCCGCCGTCGCCGCCTGCGCCCGGGTGTCCGAGGACACCGCGCGTTCGCGGCCGTCGCGATCGCGCATCAGCAGTCCCTGGCCGTCGACAATCATGACCTGCTCTTCGGGGGTGACGTAGCGCAGGCTGAGTCCGATTTCCGGCACGATGCGAATCTCTCCCGTGAGGGTCACCGGCGTCCGCTTGAAGGGAAAATAACGGCGCTCCTCGAATGAGGACTGCCGCGTCTTGTCCGGCGCGAGCCGAATCACCAGCTCGCGCCAGGCCGGGTCGTTCGCGACATCCGTCAACCGCGTTTCGGCCGACACCCAGGCGACGGGCGCGGCCGGCTCGGCGGCCGCCAGGCCGCACGCGAAAAATGCGAGCAGGCAAATCACCGCTGTCGGAGCGGCTTCAAGCCGCGACCCGGGTTCGGACTTCCTGAGATCGCGGCATAAAGCCGCTCCTAGAGCGAGGAAGGTGGATTTCATTTCGCGCGGCTTCGTATCCGCCGTACTGAGACCCAGCGCCACAGCAGAAGTTGCGACAGGAGCCGCGTATGCAGCCAGATGAGCTTGAGGTTGTCGCGCAGGTAATTGAAATGAGAAACGCCGCCCTCGCCCTTGGAGAAGTAGCGGCAGGGCGCCGGCAGGTTCAACGTCGGCACGCCAGCCCAGAACATCCGGACGGCCACCTCCGGGTCGAAATCGAATCCGCGGGCCCGCCGCGTCGAGGCCAGCGCGCGCTGCAACGGCGCAGCCGGGTAGACGCGAAAGCCGAAGAGCGGATCATCGATGCCGGCGCCGAGAATCTCCAGCCGCGCGAGGCCGACACTCAGTTTGCGGCCGTGCAGCCGCTCGATCGGCACCTCGGGGCCGAACACCGGACGGCCGAGCACCAGCGCTTCCGGCCGCGCGACCGACGCCGCCATGAACGGCCGGATGTGATCTACTGGATGCTGACCGTCGGCATCGAGCGTGAGCACGTGCGTGAATCCGGCCGCGAGCGCCTCCGCCACGCCGGTCGCGACCGCGGCGCCCTTGCCGCCGTTACGCGGCCGCGCGATCACCCGCACCCGCGGATCGCGGGCGGCGAGCGCCTGGACCGCTGCAGTGCTCTCGTCCGTGCTGCCGTCGTCGACGATCCAGACCGGACTCCACTGCTCAAGCCCGGCGGCCACGGTTGCGAGCAGGCGGGGGCCGGGATTGTAGCTCGGGATGAGCACCAAATGAGTCGCAGATTCGCTCATGGCGTGGCCAGGGCAGCCGCAAATTCCCGCGTCACGCGGTCGGTCAGCCGCAGGGCCGTTTCACCCGGGATGGGATCGAGTTCGTTCAGGAGAGTGATGTCGACCTGGGCAGGAAACTGCGGCGCGCGCCACCACGGCCACCCTTTCGGCACGAGATCGCGGGGTGCGCGGACGATGATGATCCGCACCGGCACCCGCGCCCGCGTGGCGATGAGCGCGAAACCCGGCTTGAGTGGATTCAGCATCCGGCCGGGCACCGTGCGCGTGCCCTCCGGAAACACGAGCAGCGAGTGGCCGCCGGACACGCGCGTCGCGACATCGCGGATGAGATCCACGCCGCTGTCGCCCGCCACGTAGCCCGCCATGCGGGCCGCGGGACCGAGCACCGGATTCCGCATGATGGCGGGCTTGAAGATACAGATCGCGTTGGGCAGCCGGGCCAGGATGAAGGTGGCGTCGAGCAGCCCGGGATGATTGGCGATGTAGACCGCAGGCCCCGAAAGCGCGTCCGGGGTGAAGCCGTGAAAGCGCACGTAGATCAAGCGCGTGGCATGCAGCCAGGCGCACCACCCCACGAACAGGCGGCGCATCGCCGCGCGCACCGCGGGCGCATGCCGTTCTCGCTGCCGGGACAGCAGCAGCACGGCGGACACTGCGTTCAGGCCCAGGCCCACGACGGCAAACAACGTCCACGATACAATGTTCGCGGGATAGTGATAGACCCGCAGAAATCGGCGCGCGAGGGTCATGGCGCGGGCGGATTGAGCGGCGTAAAGTTGAACCACAGCAACGGATCGCGACGCAGAAAAGCTTCGATGCGGGTGAGAAATTCCTGAAAATGCGCGCGGGCCCGGGCCAGGTTGGCCGGCTTGCCCGCCGCGTCGGGCCGGAACAGCGGCGAACTGACCACGGTCGAGCGTCCGGGTCCGGCCGGCAAACCCACGCTAAGCACGACCGGTCGCTGGAAGATCAGAGCCAGATGGTAGATCGTGAACGGGAACAGGCGCCGCGCGCCCAGGAATTCGAAAGCCTCGGTCTTGGCGCTGAACTCGAGCCGGTCGCACTTCAGCGCCACCGAGCCGCCCGCGGCAATCGCGTCCTTCAGCGCGAAAAGCAGGTTCGAGGCGTCGTTGACCCAGATAAAGCTCACCCACGAGGCGAAACGCGTACCGAGTACTTCCGTGTCATGCGAGTTGCCGACGCGCTGCCGCACCATGTACACGCGGCGTTGTTCCTGCGGACCCAGCAGGAAGCCGGTCAGGTCGGAATGTCCGAGGTGAAACGTGCCGAGCAGCGCCGGCTCGGTTGAGGCCATGATCTCGCGGAAGCCCGTGGCATCAGGCGCCAGCTCACCCCGGTGCGGTAGGCCGTGCGCGACTCGCAGCCGCAGTATCAGGAATTCCTCGAATGCGAAGAAATGACGGAAGACTTCCCGCAGCGTCGGCTCACGCCCGGTCACGGCCCGGAGGTAAGCCCACGAATGCGCGCGCTGCGTGGGCATGTTCGCCAGAGCGACCCACGTTCCCAATATGCGGGCCGGTCGGAAAATGAACTCCGGCAAGATCGCGTCGCACGCGCAGAGAAAGCGGTAGCCCCAGCTCGGGCCGGGATTGCGCGGGGACATCGCGTTCATGCCCGGAAAGGAAGACCGACGGAACGGTCCGGACGTGGAAGAGGCAGAGTTGGGTGGCCCAGATCGAA
>JBEIHL010000330.1:0-4884 GCA_040381375.1 Opitutaceae bacterium | reverse complement strand
TTACCGCCGGCTGAAGGCGCGCCCGAGCGCCGCGGTGGCCACCTTCGCGACCGCGTGCAAGCTCGCGGTGCTGTTCTGCCGCGCGATGCGCCACGGGTTCGCGTATGTCGAACGCGGCCTCGCTTCTTGCGAGCAGGCCTATCGCCAACGGCAGCGCCGCTATCTCCAAGAATGCGCCGCGGACCTCGGCCTGGATTTGGTGCCTATCCAGGAGAAAACGGCATGACGTTCATCAGCAGCCGGAACGATGCAGTTGGCCTTCAAGTCATCGGTGAAAGCGAAAGCACTGAAGGGTGGAGCGGCAGTCCCCTTGTCTCCGGCCCATACATCCTCAAGCCGCTGCGGATGGCTCGGTGGTACGTCGCCGCAGGAAGGCGGAGACGACGCGGCAGGTGTCCGATTCCCCCGAGTCGACGAACCGGGAGGCGGACGCGGGTGGTTGGTTCGTCGGCTGCGTTGCCGGCTTCTGATCGTGGGAGGGAAGGGGGCGATCGGCGTGATGGCGCTTCCGTCGGGTTTCGAGGGCTTCGCTCGAAAACCACAGGCGTATCCTTGCGAATGGCCGACGCGGGATGCCGGCGAGGAAACGAAATTTTGTCGGATCGGGGCCGGGAGGAGTTCGGGCTGATGAGCGGAAGCTACTTCGTCGCGCCGACCGCCGCGGCGTCGCGGCCCGACACGCCTGCGGGCTGCACGACGCTCACCTTCGCGGGGCCCACGGTCTCAACCAAGTCCGCGAGGGTGTAGTGGCGCAACGCCCCGTGCACGATGTCCGTTGCCCGGGCGGGTTCGGGCGTGCCGACCACGTCCTCCCAGGAACGGACCATGTTCTTCAGGGTCACGCTGGAAAACGTATCCCCGGCGAGGGCGGCGGCGTGCAGCGCGGGGATGGCCGCTGCGCCTTGCGCCACGAGGTGAACGGACTCGCGTGGGATCGGCGCCCGAAAGTCGCGCAGAAACCGAGCCCAGAGCAAAGCATCCGCGGTCCGCAGGCCGACCACGGATTTTCCCATCAGGTACGCCAGGAAAAACTCCCGGACTCCGGACCCGAAGTGTCCGCGGGACCAGTCCGTTCGCGCCGCCGGCAGGGCCGTTTCCCCGAGGCCCCTTAGCTCAGCTGCGACGACGACGTGACCCTGTCGCATGAGCGCCTCGATCGGTCCGCCGGAAGCCGCGTCGGCCACCATGCTGGTGCCGTGCAAATAGAGCGTGGCCGCTCCGGTCGGGCGGGCGGGAACATAGGCCAGTGCGGGAAGGCGCAGCCCGGACTCGGCGGTGAGTACCAGCTTGTGGACGGTGAAACCGTCGCGCTCGACCCGGCCGACCGTTTCGACCTTCGGCGTCGGGAGGGTTTCGCCTTCACTCAACTGTACGGTCTGGCGGATCAACTGGCGCTTCTCGGGCGGTGAGAGCCTGGCCCACGCGCTGGCCCGCGGCGCCTGCAGAGCCGCGGCCGTCGTGGCGTTGATTTGGAAGGCGGAACGTGCCCCGGGCAGCAGGAGGACCTGTCCCTGCGGGGTGCACTGGAGCTGTTCGTCGGTCCACTCACCGACGCTCAGGGCGCGGTCCTGCTGGTCGGTCCACGGATCGGGCCGGGGATCGAGTTCGCGGATGGGCTTGTCGCTGCCCAGCAGCCAGCGATGCATCCAGCGCGCGATCGCTTCGCGGTGGTCGATGCTCATGCTGTGGGGCGCGTCAGGTTCGTGGATCTCCACGCGTTCGGCGTGTCCGAGGCGCGAGTAAAAGCGCTTCGACTCCCGAAAGAGCTCCCAGGTGCCGTGGATGTTGAACGTCACCTCGCGGGTTCCACCGCCGATGAGCGTGGGCCGCGGGGCCCGCATGTTCACATAGTCTGCTTCATCCAGGCCAAAGCCGAGCTGGCCAAAGATGTTTTGTTCACCGTCCTGGGGGCCGCTCGCGCTGTCGATGACCCGGCGGAACGTGGTGAGATAACCGACGGGTGCCGCCGCCAGGATGCGCTCATCGAGCGCCATGAGGTACGCAGTCAGCGTGCCGCCCCCGGACTGGCCGGCGCAGCCGATCTTGTCGGCGCGGATGTCGGCGCGGCTTTGCAGATAGTCGATCGCGCGCATCCCGTCCCAAATCCGGAACTGGGCGACGTTCGCGCCGAGCAGCGCGCTGCTGAACCCGAGCGCGGTGTGTTCAATGGTGCAGAGATGCTGAACGTTCGGGTGGGGGACCGGGGTGGTGGCCGAGTCGCCGAAGTGCGTGCGCGTGCGCGAGAGGTCGAGCATCTGATACCGTTCGCCCTGCCCGACGGGGTCGTAGACCAGGGCGGCCATGCCGTGGCGCGCGAGTAGGATGCAGGTGCGCTGATAGCTGCCCCACGCCTTGCCGTTGTGGCTGTGTCCGACGGGCACGAGCACGGCGGGCCAGGGTGGGGGCGAATCGGGGAGGTAGAGATTAGCGGTGACGTGAAAGCCCGGCCGGCTTTCGAACAGGATCTTCTCGATGCGATAACCCTTCCCCTGCAGCACGCCCACCACCCGGGGATTGAGCGGCGTGCGGTCCGGCAAGCCGCCGATCTGCCGGAGGAAGAACGCCCGGCGTTCCTCCTGCCAGGCCCGGCATTCGGCCGCGCTCTTGAGATTCTCCACGGCGGCCGTCCGCCGGTCGATCAGTTGGTAGAGTTCGCCCTTCAGCCGCCGTTCGAACTGTTCGCCCGGGGCCGTGCCATCGGCACCGGGCGTGAGCACCCTCAACTCCTCGCCGGCGCGACTGCTCGATGGGGACAGCGCGCCGACCGAAAGAACGACGGCGAGCAGGCGGAATCGGATGGGAGAGCGCATGAACCTAAATTCCGCAGACACTGGAACCACTGATGGGCACTGATAAGCACTGATGACGACGATAGGAAGGCAGCAAGCGAATGTGCGACCTCACCCCGCAGGTGAAGGCATGAAAACAGGCTATCTGCTCCGGATCAGTGATCATCAGTGAAGATCAGTGGTTCAACTGCGCTTGCTGGGATGAATAGGGCGTGACCGAGGGCTTGGGGAGGCCGGTCATTCGCCGGCGCGCGCTCCCCCGGCGAGTCGGGGGATGAGTGCGCTCAAAACGAACGTCATGGCTGTGCCACTATCTATCCGGATAGTGCATGGCGGCGACGAAGCCAGGCACTGCACTCGACCCCGAAACTTCGCCGGATTGGTGGAGAAGACAGGATGAACGGGATGGACAGGATGAGCGAGACGCGGGAACTAAGCGCGGGAAAGTTACCCGATCTTCCGGTTCCGCGGCTGCCCAATCCTGTAAATCCGTTTCATCCTGTCGACTCCTCGGTTTGGTTGCGGTGAGAGACAGTGGGAAACTTCCGCGTTAGAACCGACCGGAAACACCGGCGGTAATGGTGAGGAAGTTCTGCGTGTAGGCTTGGTAGCGGCTCGGGAGGTACTGGTAAAACGCCTGCGGCTCTTTCGTCAAATTGCTGAAGTCGAGCGTCAGGGTGAGCTTGGGATTCACCTGGTAGCCGAATCCCAGGTCCATCGAGGTGCGGGAATAGCGATAGAGATTGGCCCCCGCGTTGGTGGCGCTGAAGCTGGATATATAGGAGCTGTTATAGTTGGCAATCGCCCGCGTGTTGAAGCGCTTGTACGACCAGCTGAGCATGAAATTGGCCATCTTCGGGACAAAGCCGGCGACTTCGCCGGTCTTGCGCTGGACTCCGGTAATACTGCCGAAATCGCCTTCGGTCTCGATCTGGGTATAGTTGATCATAGCGCCAAGACCTTTCCAGATCCCGGGCAGAAACGTGAACTGCTGCTGATAGCTCATTTCCCACCCCTTGACGGTCGCGGTGCCGGCATTAAGGGAGGTCAACAGCCGGAAACCTTCGTATTCCCCATTGAAGCCGTTGTTGGTTCCTGTCGAGACGATGCCGTTGTCCACGCCGCTCACGATATAGTCCGTGATCTTCTTGTGAAACCAGCCGACGGTAAAGGTGCCGACGGGCTCGAAATAATACTCCAACGTGGCGTCCCAATTGGTCGCCATCTGGGGTAGCAGCGACGGATTATTCACGGTCACCGTCTGGGTCGCCTCGCTGGGCGTCTCATTGGGCATCAGGTTGGCCGGGGGCGGGCGACCGAACCCCGTCGACCAGCTCAGGCGGGCTTTGACGTTCGGCGTGATGTCGTGATGCAGGTGCAGGCTCGGAAACGACTTGGTGTAGCTGCCCTTGAGAGTCCGCCGGTTGCCGTCGTAATCGCGCCGGGCGGCGCCATCGGGATCCGCGACCTGCTGGGCCGTCGTGGAAAGGGAGCGTGCCCGGACCCAACCATAGCTTTCGGTCTCGGTCTTTTCCTGGCGCACACCGCCGAGGAAGCCGGTGCGGCGCAGCCAGCCTTGGGTGCCTAACTTGCCCTTGAACATCGCATAGCCGGCGGTGACGTCCTCGGTCACGCCGCGGTTGCCGGTGTAGGCGTTCTGCCGATTGAAGTATAAATCCTCCTGCCAAAGCGTCTGATCCTTGGGCACGCGATCGTTCATGTAATCCGAAATCTGCCAAACCGGCATGGTCTTCCCCTCCGCAAACCCACCATACAGTTCGATGTTGGGGGTGGTTGGCAGGGCCGAGGTGCCGAGATAGCTCCAGCGGCGGCTGAAATTTTGGATATTGATGTCCAGTTGGCGCCACGTAAAGCCGGCCTTGAAAACGATCGGCGCGGCGGTGGACAAGGTATAGATCAGGTCGGCGTTGAAATGCTTGTTGTATTGGTCCTGATTTTGCGGGCCTGCTGTCAGGCCGTTGGCGATCGGCCGGTAAAGGCTGGGGTTTGCAATGTCCGGGCCGGCGGTCTGGGTAAGCCGGGAGAAATCCGCTCCCTCCGGGCTCTCGATGGTCCAACCAATCCCGGCCACGCG
>JBEIHL010000329.1:0-4911 GCA_040381375.1 Opitutaceae bacterium | reverse complement strand
TGTATGAACGGCGGCCGCGGACGGCCGCGCTCCCGGGCAAAACGCGGACGAGGACGTCCGCGCTCCCAGGTTGGAGAATCTCCACCTTACCCTTGGCGCGGTCGCAAACTTCGTAGACCCTCTCCCTTTCCATGTACGAATTCCCTCTCACCGGCGCCCAGAAGTCACACTTGCGCGGCCTCGGCCAGACGCTCGAGGCCGGTCTCAAGGTTGGACGCGGCGGACTCACGCCCGAATTCTTCGCCGAGCTGCAGAAGCTCCTTCGCGCCCATGAGCTGGTGAAGCTGCGTTTTCTCGGCACCGATCGCGACGAGCGGGCCGAGCTGTGCTCCCAGATCGCCGACCAAGGCCGCTGCGTGTGGGTCGGTGCCGTTGGCCACACCGCACTCTTCTATCGCCAGCATCCGGAGCCGGAGGATCGTTCGGTGCGATTGCCGTAATCCGCGTTGCGCCTACCCCGGAGTGGACCGGCCACCGGCGCCGCGCGCGGCTCCTTGCCGTCGCAAGCCGGGGTGGCACGCTGACGACATGCCGAGTCTGCCCACTCTCGCCGAGATCGAAACCGTCGCCGCCGAGGTCGAGCGCGTGGTGCCGCCCACGCCGCAGTTCAGTTGGCCGCTCCTCAACGCCCGCACGGGCTGCGAACTCTGGGTGAAACATGACAACCACACCGCGCTCGGCGCCTTCAAGATCCGCGGGCTGGTGCACCACCTGACTCGCCTCGCCGCCCGGCAACCCGAGACGCGCGGCGTGATCGCGGCCACGCGGGGCAACCACGGGCAGGCCGTGGCATTCGCCGCGGGCCGGCTGGGACTGACCGCAACGATCGTCGTCCCGTACGGGAACAGCATCGAAAAGAACCGCGCCATGCGCGCGCTGGGCGCGGAGCTGCTCGAACATGGCGACGACTTCCAAGCGGCGCTCGAGTATTCCCGCCGACTGGCCGCGGAGCGCAACCTGCACGCGGTGCCCTCGTACCACGCCGACCTCGTCACCGCCAACGCCGGTTCCGCCCTCACCTTCCTGCGCCGTTCGCCGCCACTCGAGCGCGTGTACGTGCCGATCGGACTCGGCTCCGGCATCTGCGCGATGCTGGCCGCCCGGGACGCGTTGCGCCTGACGACGGCCGTCGTCGGCGTCGTGGCCGACCTCGCCCCCGCGGTCGCGCTGTCGTTCGCGCAAGGCAGTCTGGTCACCGCGCCCGCCACGACGCGCATCGCCGATGGGCTCGCCTGCTCCACGCCCCATCCGGAGGCACTCACGCATGTCCTGCAGGGAGCGGATCACATCGTGCGCGTGACTGACGCGGAAGTGGAGACCGCCATGCGTGCTTACTTTACGGATACTCACAACGTCGCCGAGGGCGCCGCCGCGGCCGGCCTCGCCGCCATCCTGCAGGAACGGGACCGGCTCGCGGGGCGGCCCATCGGCGTGGTGCTCACCGGCGGCAACGTCGACGCCAGCGTGTTCGCGCGGGTGCTGGCGGCAGTTTGAGTCTGGGAGCGCGGACGTCCTCGTCCGCGCTACCAGGAGAGTTGCCTTCGAAACGACGTCGGCCCTGCTTTTCCCGTCCGCCTCGCGAGAAGCTCAAGCTCAACCACCAACCCTTCACGATCATGAACGGGATTGTCGATTTCCACGACTCGCTCCCGCCGTTCGGCGTCGCGGTGCGCTGCTGACGCGCATTTCACGTCCGTCGCAACGACGCAGGGCCCGACTGGGCGGCCTTTTTTTCTTGTTCCGCGGGACGCCGCGTCTGATCGCGCCCGCCTGCCCGCCCTTCGAACTTTCGGTCTCTCCGACACCCTGGCTGGCCCCTGGCCACACGCTCGCGTTGCTCGGATCCTCGGGAGTCGGCAAATCAACCCTGATCAACCGGATCCTCCGCCTCGAACGCCAACGCACGAGTGCGATCAGCGAGGTGGTCGGCAAGGGCCGGCATACGACCACCCACCGCGAGTTGATCGTCACGCCCTCGGGCGCGCTGGTGATCGACCCGCCGGGCATGCGGGAACTGCAGCTCTGGGACGCGGACCCCGCGGCGCTCGACGCCGCCTTCAGCAAAATCGCGCGCCTCGCGGGCCCCGGTCGCTTTGGCGACTGCTCGCATTGCAACGAACCCGACTGCACCATCCAGGCCGCTCTCGAGAACGGGGATCTCGACCTCTCGCGATGGGCCAGCTTCCAGAAACTGCAGCGGGAACAAGCCTGCGCGGCACGCAAGGCGGATGCCCATCTCGCGCGGCAGAACAAATCCAACTGGAAAAAGATCAACCGCGATTTCCGCCAGCGCCAGCGATTCGAGCACGGCGCGTGAAAACGGAAACCGGGCCCTACGTCTCCCACTTCCAGCTTACGAGATTCGGTTCGTCGCGCGGCGTGGGCTCGGTGGGTCCGGCGGGATACCCGACCACGAGCGGAAAAACCGCGGTATACTGCTCGGGCACGCCGAGTTCGCGTTTGATTTCCACGAGGTTGAGCCAAGGCCGCGCATAACCGATGGGGCAGGTGCCCAAACCAAGGCCGTGCGCCGCCAGCATCAGGTTCTCCGCGGCGAGGCAGCAGTCCTCGTTGGGATTCAACCGGCCCGCGGTCGCGTAGATGACGATCAGGGTATCGGCGCGGTGGAACAGATCGTATTCGGGGTTCGTATACAGCTCCGCGCGCGAGTGGAGCTCGAACATCGTCGGATACGTGGCGACCAAATGCAGCTTGGCCCGCTCGGCGTAGTCGCGCAGGAGGCGACGCCCATGAAGGACCGCGAACGCCCACGGCTGCAGGTTCATCGCACTCGGCGCCTGCACCGCCGCCGCCAGCAGTTTTCGCACGGTGGCGGCGTCAACCGTCCGATCGCTATAGCTCCGCACCGCCCGGCGGTGGAAAATCGCCTCCGTCAGCCCCATCTCGTTCGGGAGTTCGGTACTCATACGCGCTCGCTCCTTTCTTACCGGCCCGCGCAGGTTGTCCGTTCAGGCGGCAAAGCCGAAGCGGTGCCGCTCCTCCTCGGGTTTGATGTACAGCGAGGCGCAGATCAATTTCGAGGCCACCTCGGCCGCCGCGATCTTCACGAAGCGGTCGAAATCCGGCCGCGGCAGATCGGCGCCGTCGTACTTGATGCCGTGGAGGCCCATGCCGTGCTGCAGCAGGCCCTGAATGAACTCTTCGCAGGCGACGGGATCGTCCGTGTAATACTGGTGGCGCTCCAACGGGTGGTGCTTCCGAAAGTGCAGGCTGTATTCGACGGTGTATTTTTTCAGCATGATAGGATCCTCCAGTTGGCGGGTGGATCGATGCCGTTCGAACGGGCATCGGAGTTTAGACGGCACAGTACGCCACGAAGGTGAGGCATGCCGGGCATTAATTGTCATTTCCCGCCCAGTTCTTGCCCACTGCAATCACGCCAGTCGTCGCGGTCGATCGGCCCGATCCCGTTTGCCCGCCTCCAGCTGGGATTCGCGTCCTTCGCGGCTTCGCGCGAGTCCTGGTTCCCGAGCCAGAGCGGATCCAACCAAGGGCTCACGCGAAGGCGCGAAGAGCGCGAAGCCAGGCGCTCGACAACGTGTCCGCTCGCGCCGGGCCCCGACCTATTACTCCACGTGATCAGCCCTTCTGCATCTGGTGCGGCGCCACGTCGGCGTCGTCCGGATTGATCGGAATGCGCATGCCGTAGAAGCTGCGGTACACGAACACGAGGGCCACGATGAAGATGATTCCACCGAGCACATGCTTGGTGGTGGGCGGCATCTTGACCGCGATCTCGACGGCGAGCAGGCCGAAGAGGGTCGTGAACTTGATCACGGGATTGAGCGAAACCGACGAGGTGTCCTTGAACGGATCGCCCACGGTGTCGCCGACGACGGTGGCGGCGTGCAGCGGCGTGTTCTTCATCTTCAGCTCGACCTCGACGATCTTCTTCGCGTTGTCCCAGGCGCCACCGCCGTTGGCCATGAAGATGGCCTGGTAGAGGCCGAAGAAAGCCATGCCGATGAGATAGCCGATGAAGAAGAACGGATCGAAGAGCGCGAGTGAGAGGCTGAAGCAGAAGATGACGATGAAGATGTTCACCATGCCCTTTTGCGCGTACTGCGTGCAGATGCGCACGACCTCCTTGGACGCCTCGGTGGACGCGGTGGCGGCATCGAGCTTCATGTTCTCCTTGATGTACACGACGGCACGATACGCCCCGGTGACGACCGCCTGCATGCTGGCGCCGGTGAACCAATAGATGACGGCGCCGCCCATCAGCAGACCCATGATCGCCTCGGGATGCACGAGCGAGAGCTTCTCGATCGTGTCGGGATAAATCGCTTTCAGCATCATGATGATGCCGAAAACCATCGTCGTGGCGCCGACGACGGCGGTGCCGATGAGCACGGGCTTGGCGGTCGCCTTGAAGGTATTGCCGGCGCCGTCGCCTTTCTCGAGCTGGTGTTTCGCCGATTCGAAGTCGGGCTTGAAGCCGAACTGCTGCTGAATCTCGTGGCCAATGCCGGGCTTCGTCTCGATCTGGGAGAGCTCGTACACGGACTGGGCGTTATCGGTGACCGGCCCGAACGAATCGACCGCGATCGTTACCGGTCCCATGCCGAGGAAGCCGAAGGCCACGAGGCCGAAGGCGAAGATCGGGGCGGCGAAGCGGAACTCGGCCGGCATCATGGCCTGGACGGCCGCATGGCTGGAGAAGTAGTACGCGCCGGCCATCAGGGCGAGGATGCACAGCCCGGTCCAGAAGGCGGAGAAGTTACCCGCGACGAGGCCGGACAGGATGTTGAGCGAGGCGCCGCCCTGGCGGGATGACGTGACGACCTCCTTGACGTGACGACTCTCAGTCGAGGTGAAGATCTTGGTGAATTCCGGAATCAGGGCGCCGGCGATCGTGCCGAGCGAGATGATGGTCGAGAGCACCCACCA
>JBEIHL010000328.1:0-4927 GCA_040381375.1 Opitutaceae bacterium | reverse complement strand
CGCGTCCTCTCGTGGGAGCGCGGCCGTCCCCGGCCGCAGGGAATAACTGGTGCGACCGAGGCCGGCCGCGCTCGCAGGGAAACGGGTCTCGGTCTCGACTTGGGCACAAAGGTCACCCAGGTTCTCCCCGTGAACCGCCCCCTTCGCGCTCTCCTGGTTTGTTCGCTCCTTTCGTCTGCCGCCTGGGCGGCTTCCGCTCCGGCTCCCGAAGCTCCAGTCGCCACGTCTCCGTCCGCCCAGGCGGAAACGCCGCCGCCCAAGAACGCGCCCGGCAAGAAAGCCAAGGGTCAGGGCAAGCAAGCGTCGGCCACCACCGACGCCAACGCGAAAAAGGCCGAACCCGCGCCGACCCCCTCGCATGCCGATATGCCGTTCCCCGGCCTGGCCTCGTCGGCGCGCTCGCGGACCGTCGCCCCGCCGGATGATGGCGAACGAGTCGTCTTCATCGGCAACGGTCTCGCCGAGCGTGATGTCTACTACAGCCGCCTCGAGACCGAACTGCAGCTCCGCTTTCCCGATCGCAAGCTGATCGTGCGCAACATGGGCCGGCCCGGCGATACGCCCGCGTTCCGGCCGCATCCGGCGCGCGTGTCGCAGTGGGCGTTTCCCGGCGCCGAAGTGTTCCGGCCCGAATTCGCGTCACACAACGGCAAGGGCTTCTTCCCGACGCCCGACCAGTGGCTCACTCACCTCAAGGCCGACACGATCGTCGCCTTCTTTGGCTACAACGAATCCTTCGACGGCCCCGCGCGCGTCGCCAATTTCGAGGCCGAACTCGAGGCCTGGGTCCGGCACTCGCTCGCCCTCGCCTATAACGGCCGCTCGGCGCCGCGGATCATTCTCGTTTCCCCCATCGCGTTTGAAAATCTCTCCGCCACGCGCGATCTGCCCAACGGTGAAAAGGAGAATGCCAACCTCAAGCTCTACGCCGACGCCATCGAGCGCGGCGCGGGCCGGCACGCCCTCACGTTCATCGATTTCTTCCGACCGACGCTCGATCGCTATGGCAAGTCGCCGCAGTCGTTTACGCTGAACGGATTCGCGCCCACCGATGCCGGCTACCAGCAGCTCGGTGAGATCCTGGCCAACGGACTGTACGGATCCACCGGCCGAAAGTCCGAAGCCGACGTCGCGCTCGTGAACGCGGCGGTAAAGGAAAAAGACTGGATGTGGAACAACGACTACAACCTCGTGAACGGTGTCCACACCCACGGCCAGCGCTACAATCCCTACGGCCCGCAGAATTATCCGGACGAAATCAAGAAGACCCGCGAGATGATGGCGCTGCGCGACACGCTCATCCACGACGTTGCCTCCGGCCGGAAACGCGATCTCGCCGTCGACGACAGCACCACGCACGTGCTGCCGCCGGTGCCGACCAATTTCAAACCCGGCGGCGCGATGGGCACGGGTGCCTATCAGCCCGGCGATCAGGCGGCGCGTGATCTGAAGGTGATGGACGGTTTCAAGGTGGAGTTGTTCGCTTCGGAGCGGGAGTTCCCCGACCTGCGCAATCCCGTGCAGATGTCGTTCGACAACCGCGGCCGCCTCTGGGTCGCGACGATGCCGACGTACCCGCACTGGAAGCCGGGTGACCCGAAGCCGAACGACAAGTTGATCATCCTCGAGGACACGGACGGCGACGGCCGCGCGGACAAGCAGACGGTGTTCGCCGACGGCCTGCACCTGCCGATCGGTTTCGAGATCGCGCCCGAAGGCGTGTACGTGTCGCAGGAGCCGAATCTCTGCCTGCTGATCGACGACAACAAGGACGACCGCGCGGACCGGATGGAGATCCTGATGCACGGCTTCGACACGCACGACACCCACCACGCGATCTCCGCTTATTGTGCGGATGCGTCGGGAGCGTTCTATCTCGCCGAAGGCCGGTTCCTCCATTCCCAGATCGAGACGCCCTACGGCCCGCGGCGCGTCAATGACGGCGGCGTGTGGCGCTTCGACCCGAAGAGCTTCCGGCTCGAGCGTTACAGCCAGGCCGACTACAATAATCCGTGGGGCATCTCCTTCGATTACTGGGAGCAGAACTACATCTCCGACGCTTCCGACGGCCTCAACTGGTGGGGCCTGCCGCTGTCGGCGAAGATGCCGTACGGAATCGAGATTCCCAAGACCCGCACCTTCGTGCCGAAGCGCTCGCGGCCGACCTCCGGCGCGGAGTTCGTGTCATCGCGGCACTTTCCGGACGAAATGCAGGGGCAGTTCATGATCTGCAACAGCATCGGTTTCCTCGGCATCGGGCTCGCTTCGGTGAACGAGGACGGTGCCGGCTTCCTGGGCAAGCTCGCGGGCGATCTCATTTCCGGCAACGATCCGAACTACCGGCCGGTGGACCTCGAGTTCGCGCCCGACGGTTCGCTGTATTTTGTCGACTGGCACAATGCGCTCATCGGCCACATGCAGCACAACGCGCGCGATCCGAACCGTGACCACGACCACGGCCGCATTTATCGCATCACGCACCAGACACGTCCGCTGGTGAAGCCCGCCAAGGTCGCCGGTGCCTCGATACCCGAGCTGCTGGAGAATCTGAAGCTGCCGGAATACCGCACCCGCTACCGCACGCGCCGCGAGCTGCGCGGACGTTCCGCGGCCGAGGTTCTTCCGGCGGTGCGGGCGTGGGTGGCGAAGCTCGACCGCAACGATCCGGCGTACGAGCACCACCTCGCCGAGGCGGTCTGGGCGACGTGGGCGCAGAACCAGCCGGACGTCAGCCTGATCAAACAGCTCCTGGCGGCGAAACAACACCAGGCCCGCGCCGCTGCGGCGAGTGTGGTGCGGTTCGCCCACGACAAGATTCCGAACGCCGCCGCCCTGCTCCTGCAGGCGGCTCGCGACGAGCACCCGCGGGTGCGGCTCGAGGCGATCGTGGCGGCCTCGTGGCTCGACAACGTCGACGGTGCCCGCGTCGTGCTCGAGGCGATGAAGCTCCCGCTCGATGCCTGGATGGGACCCGTCACGAAGCTGATTCTGCAGCATACGCTGAAGGACGACGTCGAGCAGCTGCGCTCCGGCGACTTCGCCGACAATCCGAATGCGCAGCAGTTCTTCGCCGGCACCTTTGATTTCCCGGCGCCGCCGAAGACCGAGGCGCAGAAGAGCTACGGCCCGACGCGGCCGCTCACCGGCGAGGACAACCGCGTTTACCGCATCGGTCAGGAAGTGTACCTCCGCGACGGACACTGCGCGACGTGTCACCAGGCCAACGGCGAGGGGATGGCGAACATTTATCCGCCGCTCGCGAAAAGCGAGTGGCTCGACGATGACGAACGCCTGATCAAGATCGTGCTCAAGGGCATCTGGGGTCCGATGGACGTCGCCGGCCAGCACTTCGATCCAAGCAAGGGCGTGCCGCCGATGATGGGTTTTGGCGGAATGCTGAACGACAACGAACTCGCCGCCGTGATGAGCTACGTGCGCCAGTCCTTCGGCAACGACGGCGAACTCATCTCGTCCGAGGCGGTTCGGCGCGTGCGCGAGGCCACCAAGGATCGCACGAATTTCTACCTCGTGGAGGAGATCCTGAAGGAGCATCCGCTGGTGAAGAAGCCGGTCCCGGTGCCCGCGCCCGCCGCCGTGCCGTAAGCCCGGTCGCAGTGGCGCGAGCATCCTGCTCGCGTGAAGCGGAAAAGCGGGCGGGTGAGTGGCGGGAGCATCCTGCTCCCTTGCCCCGGAAAGCATATCGATCATGCCCGCAGGCAAAGCCGCCCGCGCCCGTTAGGCAGGCGTGCTCCTTCGTATCGCGGCCCTGAATCGGGCCGGGGTGAGCCACCGTTCACAGCCGCAAATTCTTCACCTCAATCAAGCCGTTCAGCATGAGCACGACCGACTGCACCATCGGGCAGGGTGGACACGAAAACCTCACGCGGTCGCGGATGTAGGCGATGTCATCGACGGAAAGTTTCTTCATCTCATCGTTGATCTCAGTGAGCAACGCCTCGTCCCGCATATCCTGCGGGCCCGCGGCCAGTCGGCGCAGCGCTTCGCGCACGCGGGGAGTCAAGGAGCGGCGATTCATCGCAGTGTGACCTACGGAATGCGGCCCATCGTTCCTGGCAACTGCCAAACGAAGTCGGGCTCCGTCGCCCCGCGCGCCGGACGGCACCGGCCGATTTGTCATCCAATGGATGACAAGCCGCCGCGCCGCCGGCTGCCTTCTGGGGCGTCGTTCCGACTTACGCGAGGAGTTGCTTGATGACGCTGCCGCCGAACTGGCTGAGCTGACGGAACCGCCCGCCGTGGAAATAGGTGAGCTTGTTGTCGTCGAGGCCGAGCAGGTGCAGGAGCGTCACGTGCAGGTCTCGCACGTGGTGCACGACCTCCACCGCCTTGTCGCCGAGTTCGTCGGTCGCGCCGATGGTGTGGCCGGCCTTCACGCCACCGCCGGCCATCCAGACGGTCATCGCGAAGGGATTGTGGTCGCGACCGTACGCCGTGCCGCCGCGCACGCCGTTGTCGGGCGAACGGCCGAACTCGCCGCACCACACGACGAGCGTGTCCTCGAGCAGGCCGCGCTGCTTGAGATCGGCGATGAGCGCGGCGATGGGCTGGTCGACGTTGCGGACGAGATTGCCGTGGGCGCGTTCGATGTAGTCGTGGCTGTCCCAGGTGCCGGCGTAGACCTGCACGAAGCGCACACCCTGCTCGACGAGGCGGCGGGCCAGGAGGCATTTGCGACCGAAGGCGTCGGTGGCGTCGGCGCCGAGGCCGTAGGCGGCCTTGGTCTTCGCGTCCTCCTGGTCGAGGTCGAGGATGCCCGGAACCTGCAGCTGCATGCGGACCGCGAGCTCGTATGAATCGGTGCGGGCCGCGAGCTCTTCGTGGGTGGGGTGAGCTGCGGCGTGGGCGGCGTTGAGCGAGGCGAGGAGATCGAGATTGGCGCGCTGGTGGGCGCGCGTGACGCCCGGGG
>JBEIHL010000327.1:0-4934 GCA_040381375.1 Opitutaceae bacterium | reverse complement strand
TGGCCAGCGCGTGGCGGTGACGATGTTCGATCATTCCGCCAACCTCCGCCACCCCACGCCATGGTTCGTGGTGCACAACCCTGCGCTGCCCCGGTGGGGAAACGCCCCCTTCTGGTATCTCAATGCCGCCTTCGTCGACCGCGAGCCGCTTACGCTGCAACCCGCATCCCCGCTGATGCGCCGCTATCGGGTGCGGATCGATCGCGAAGCGCCCGCGGCGTCCGTGATCGAGGCCGAGTCGCGTGATTTCGACGCCCAGCCGCTTCCCGCCCCATGAACCCTCGCATGCCCACCCGACGATCCTTCCTCCAACGCACCGGGCTGGCCGCCGCCACTACGGCCGCCGGGCTGATTCTGCCGCGCCGCCTGACGGGGGTGGACGCTCCCAGCAATCACGTTCGCCTGGCGGTGATCGGCTGCGGTGGTCGCGCGACCGGCAACGTGCGCGGGAGTTTTCTCCAGAATCTTCCGGAGGCGCGCATCGTTGTCACCTGCGATCCCGTGAAGAGCCGCCGCGAGGGGTTTGCCCGCATGGTGAACCAGAGTTACGGGCAGCAGGTCTGCGCTCCGATCGCGGACTTTCGGGAAGTCCTGGCGCGCCCCGATATCGACGGCGTCATCGTCAGCACGCCGGATCACTGGCACGTGCCCATCGCTTACGCCGCAGCCTTGGCGGGCAAGGCGATGTATGTCGAAAAGCCGCTCAGCCTGGCGCTCACGTGGTCGCAGAAGCTGCGCGCGGTCGTGGCGGAGAAGAAAGTGGTTTTCCAGTATGGCACGCAGCAGCGCGGCTCGATGGCGCAATTCCGCCGCGCGTGTGAACTGGTGCGCAACGGCTACCTCGGGGAACTCCGGGAAGTGCTGGCGTGGTGTCCTGACCTGTCGCAGCAACTGGGGCAGGCCTCGGCGCCTTACGGTTCCACCGCCCCGGTCGCGCCCCCGGCGGACTTCGACTACGACATGTGGCTCGGCCCGGCCCCCGTGGCGCCGTTCACGGTGGATCGGTGCACCCAGTTCGGGGCGTATCACATCCATGACTACGCTCTGGGCTTCATCGCGGGCTGGGGCGCGCATCCGCTCGACATCGTACACTGGGCGCTCGATCAGGATGCCGGGGGGCCGACGCGCATCGAGGCGGCGGGGATTCTGCCGCCCGCCGGCAGCCTCTGGAACACCATCGAATCGTGGGACGCGCGGCTCACCTACCCGAGAGACCTTGTAGTGCGTTTCATGGGCCACCGCATCGCCGCACCGGTGATCAAGGTCCGGCGACCGTTTTTCCGTGAAGAAGGGGTGATGTTTGTCGGCGAGAAGGGCTGGATTTCCGTCGACCGCACGGCCCTCTACGCGAGCGAACGGGCGCTGCAGACCCACGAGGTCGGGGAAAACGAAATCCGGCTGATCCGCACCCGCTCGCAGGCGCAGAACTTCATCGACGCGATGCGCGGACAGGCGCAGCCGATCAGCCCGCTCGAGGGCGCCATCCGCAGCGACACCGTGAGCCTGCTCACCGACATTGCGATCCGGGGCGGCCGGCCGATCCAATGGGATCCTAAAACCGAATCGATCGTGGGAAACACCGATGCATCGAAGCTGCTCGACCGCCCGCTGCGGGCCGAGTGGAACCTCTTTGCCGCCAACGAACGGCGCACCTGAGGTGCAGCGGGTCGGAAACTGACAGCGGCCGCCTTACCGCTGCCCGCACCGATGTTCCGCTGCATCTGCTGCGCTCACCTCGCACGTCCGCCGTCGGCATCCCTGCCCGGATGCGAATCACTTTTTCAAACTTCACGAAAATGAACCCCGCTCAATTGCTCCTGCGCCGGCTCCTCCTCGCGCCGATTTGCCTGTCCCTCATGCTGCCCGCAATGCGAGGCGCGGAGGCGAACGTGTCCGCCGGTCCAGCGAGCCCGGCCTCGGGAGCCGTGCTGCTGTCACCCTTCGAGGTGGTCACGGATCGCGACATTGGCTTCGTGCCCGCGGTGTCGCTGGCCGGCGGCCGGATGTCGACCAGCCTGCGGGACACGCCGCTCGCCTACTCCGTGCTCACGCAGGAGTTCATCGAAGCGCTCAACCTGACCGACACCGAGAAAGCGATGGAATGGGCGGTGAATTCATATGAGACGCGTGGGGACGGGACTGACCGTATCGCGAACCTCGATGCCGGCACGCGCACGGCGTCACGGGGCGTGAAGCCAAAGGTCCTGCGGAATTTCTTCGAACTCGGCCGCTTTGGCGACACCTACAATCAGGACCGCATCGACTACGCCCGTGGCGCCAACGCGCTGCTCATCGGCAACGGCACCCTCGGCGGTGCGCTGATCATGCTCACGAAACAGGCGCAGATCGGAAAGTTCTTCGGGAATGCCAGCGTGAACCTGCAGAGCTATGCGCAGAAGCGGGCCACCCTCGATGTCAACCAGCCCATCGGAAAAAAACTCGCGCTGCGCCTAAATGTGCTCTGGCAGGACTCGGGTTCCTGGCGCGAACGAATTTTCGACCGGCGGGAAGGGCTTTATCTGACCACGACCTATCGCCCGCTGCCCAAGACCAAGGTGAGGCTGGATTATGAAACCTACGAACAGCGCGAGTTGGTGGCCGTGAGCTATCTCGCCGATCGGGTGTCCGGCTGGGACGGTCGCACGGTGTTCGCCGGGCCGACGCCGACGCTGGCGAATTCGAACGGGCTCGGGGTCGAGCGGGTCGGTTCGGATGCCACCGAATACCGCATCATGGTTCCCGGAGCGAGTGAGAGCATCATGATGAACTGGGCCAACACCTGGCGAACGATGGGTGGGGGGCAAACGGCCACCACGCCCATCAATGGCGTGCTGCCCCTTTCCGCGGCCAATGTCGGCGCCGCGGGCTCCTACATGTTCGGCGTCGTCAACGAGCCGTCCAACCGCTACACCCTCGCGACCGGAAACTCGAAGTTCGTGATACCGGGCCCGCAATCGATGATCGGCCCGGACTTTCCGACCTTTATTCAGTTTCTCGACAATGTATCGGCCTACGTCGACCAGCAGCTTGGCGACAATGTTTTCCTGCAAGGCTCGTTCAGCTCGAGCAAGACGGGTCGCCGCACTGAGACCATGGTGAGCGCCCTCGCCCAGATCTATATCGATATCAACCGCTCTCTGCCGAACGGACAACCCAACCCCCGCTTCCTCGAGCCCTACGGCGAGTCGACCTCGACGGCGCAGAGCAACGGCGTGGATCAGTTCGACGAATTCCGCCTCGCCGGCGCGTGGGTGAAGGACAACACCCGGCTGGGCTCCTTCAAGTTCAACCTCCTCGGAGGGCAGACCACCCGGGCCACGGACAGCCGGAACATGATTCGCGTCATGGCGCGCAATCCCGACCTGCGCGAGCGGGGCTACACCGACTTCATCGGACGCCGCTATTACCTCACCGAAGGGTCGCGGCCGTTTCACACCCCCGCCGAGTTGACTTACGTCGACCCGGTGGCGCGGACCAGCCGCACGTATCCGGTGCAGGAGATCCTCAACCTCGCCGCGGGCAACGTGTCCGCCAAGCGCACCTTCGAATACGCGCAGGCGGCAGTTTTTGCCAAACTCTTCCGCGACCGCCTCGCGATCCTCGCCGGAGCACGCGAGGATCGGTTCAGGTTCTCCACCCGCAATCAGATCACCAATCCGCGCACCAGCTATCCGGCCGACTGGGACGGCATCACCTTTGTCGACGCTCCGGCTGCGCCCGCCAACTACTGGAACCTGAGCAGTGCCGCGCGGACGCCGTACAGCCCGCCTGAAATCAACCAGTCGGTGAGTACGATTTCCTATGGGGCGGTCGTGCATCTTTTCCGCGGCGCGAGCGGCTTCTATAACTTTGCGCAGACCTATGACACCTCGCGGGCGGTGCAGGAACTCAGCGGGGCGCTGGTCGCGCCCGTGCAGGCCGAGGGCTGGGACGCGGGCGTGCGGTTCAGTCTGCTGGGCGATCGGGTCAACGTTTCGCTGGCGACCTATGGTTCGGAGCAAATCCGCAATATCTCGCAGGGGCCGGGCTTCCTGCAGACGCTGGTCGAAGCCAACCCGGTGGGCGATCTGAGCGAGACCGGGCGCAACCGGCGAGGACTCGAGCAACTGCCGTCGTCGTATTTCGACTACGTCGACCGCATCGCGGATGGCTACGAAGTCGAGGTCGTCGGCAATGTGACCAAGAACTGGCGGCTCACCGCCAACCTCGGGCTGCCCAAGGTGAAACAGTACAACTATTTTTCGGACACGTGGGCGTACATCCGGGAGCAGGAAGCCTCACTGCGGCTGATCGCGCTCGACGCCGGGGTCGTCATAGACGCCAACAACGTGGCCTCGACCACCCTGCCCGCCAGCGAAGCACGCGATGCCGCCAATGCGGTTGCCGGCTGGAATGCGCTGCAGACTTGGAAACTCAGCAACGACCCGAATCGCCGCACCACCAACGCCACCTACAAGTTTACGACCAACCTCTACACCGATTACCGGTTCTCCGAAGGCAGACTAAAAGGGCTGCGAGTGGGGGCGGGCGTGCAGTACCGGAGCAAAATCGAGATCGGAAACCGGGCCGGCGACACGATCGTGAACCCCGCCAATCCGCTGGTCGCGATGGATGATCCTGCCGTCGACGTGAACAGTCCGGTTTACATGGAACCTTGGTATCTTGTGACCGCGACGCTCGGCTATCAGATGAGAGTGGGGGGCAACCGCACTTTGAATTTTGATTTGCGAGTCTCAAACCTCCTCGATTTCCGCGACCCCATCTACAACGGAGCGAGTCTGCGACCCCCGGGCGGTGATATCCGCTCCCCGGCCCGGATATCCGGCGGAGGCACGCACTACTATCTCGATCCAAGAACGATTTCCTTTTCAACCCGGGTCTCGTTCTGAGCGGACTCCTTTAGTTTATACCGATAGCCCCAAGCTTTTGGACTT
>JBEIHL010000326.1:0-4944 GCA_040381375.1 Opitutaceae bacterium | reverse complement strand
ACACGCTCGACAAGGCCGGCGGCTACGGCATCCAGAACCATGCTGACCTGATCGTGGCGGGTTACGAAGGGTCGTTCACGAACATCATCGGGTTGCCGCTGGAAACGACGAAACAACTTTTGACGCGCGGCGGTCTGGAGACATGACTTTTCCCGGGATCCTGCGTCCCTCCACGCCGCCATGAGCCAAACCATCGCCACCCCTCCCGCAACAAACGTGTTGCGCCGCTGGGGCCTGCGGGTGTGGAACGATCCCCAGTCGCGCTCCACCGCCATCGGCATCGCGGGAGTCCTGCTGATCCACGTTTTCCTCGCGGTGGTTTCGCCCTACGTGCTGCGGATGGAGCACGTGCCCGGCACGGTCCGGCCGCATAGTCCGGGCAAGGAGTACAACATCGAGCTGACACCCGAATCCTTTGCTGCGAAGGCGCCGGAGAAACAGCCGGATCCGTTCAAGTTCGTGGAGACGAACCCGGAGGCGCCGGAGAATACGCCGGACAAGACGGCGAATTTTGCCGCGCGCAACCAGCAGGCGGCGCAGGAGAAACCCGATCCGGATGGCAAGAACGACCGCGCGGCGACGGAGGGAAAGAAGGACTTCGAGTCGAACCAGATCGTGAGCGGCCGGCTCGTCAACCCCGTCGAACGCCTCGAAGCCGTCCAGCCTCCTTCGCCCGAAGTGCCCGTGGCCGAGGCGCCCGTGACTCCGCCGCGCGCGGAGCAGAATCCACTTTCGGGAACGGAGAAGATCGAGGGCGAGAACAAGGACGGCCTCGGCACCAACATCGCCAAACGCCTGGAAAACGCGCAGCCGGTGCCGGAGAAAGTCGAAGGGGCGCGCGACGTGAAGGATTTTGCCGGGGCCACGTCGATGACGCCCGCAATCGACCCGCGCCGGCCGCGACCACGGCCACAGATTGTGCAGCAGCAGCAAGTGCGGCCCGCGATTCTGGCCGACAATAAATTCGGGACCAAGAACGTCGGCCTGACCGGCATCGACGCCAAATGGAGCAACTACGGCGCCTATCTGCAGCGGATGGTCGACACCGTGCAGATCCAGTGGGAACGCCTGATCCTGCAGATGTCGGCCATGCCCGCGGGTGGAAGCACGGTCGCGGTGAAATTCATCATGAACGACGAGGGCAAGATCACGAATATCACGCACGTCGACACCTCCGCCAACGAGACCGCCTCGCGGGCCTGCGTGAGCGCGATCACCGATCGGTCACCTTACGGACCGTGGACCGACGACATGAAGGCCGTGCTCGGGACGCAGCAGGAGATGACGTTCACGTTCTACTATCAGTAACTGGTCGCCCCATGGAGCGCGGATGCCTTCGTCCGCAGGGATTGAGGTGCGGACGAGGGCGTCCCCGCTCCCAGGACCAAGCCTCCTGCGGAGGAGTTACTGGTACTACTTCTTCTTTTTCTTTTTGCCGGCGCCCGGTGTGGTCGAAGGCGCTCCGCCGACGACCCAGTCTTTCGGCGGCATGAAGCCGGCGCGTCCCTCGGCATAGGCTCCGACGCCCGGTTGCTGCCAGGTGCCGAATTCGCGCAGGCGGCGATGGAGGTCGGCGACGCGATCCGGGTGACGGGCGGCGAGATCGGTCTTCTCGGCCGGATCCGCCGCGAGGTCGTAGAGTTCGAGCTTCGGTTGCGTGGAGGGTTGCTCCGGAAAAAAGTCACCGTGAGCGACGAGTTTCCAGGTGCCAAGATGCACGGACGCGTGGGCGTCTTCGTTCTGGTGCATATAGGTGAACCAAGGCCGCTCGGGCAAAGCGGCGACACCGCGCAGGGCAGGCAGGACGTCGAATCCGTCGAGGTCCGCGGGTCGAGGCCAACCCGCGGCGGCGAGCACCGTCGGCAGCACGTCGACATAACCGATGCGGCCGTCGAAGCGTCGGCCGCCGGTCAGCCCGCCGGTGGGCCAGCGGATCGCGGCGGCAACGCGGGTGCCGCCTTCGTAGACCGTAAGTTTCGCTCCACGCCAGGGCGCGTTGCTGCTGCCGACGCGGGGGATGCCGCCATTGTCGCTGCAGAACAAAACGAGGGTGTTGGCGGCGTCGGGCCGCGCCTCGACCGCGGCGAGCACGCGGCCGATGGCCTGATCCATGGCATCGACCATGGCGGCAAAGGCCCGACGCTCGCCTTCGAGCTGTGGATACCGGGCGAGGTCGGCGGGCTTCGCTTGAAATGGGGAGTGGGGGGCGTTGAACGGGAGATAGAGCAGCCACGGCTGCCCGGCGGGCGCGGCGGCGATGAAACGCGCAGCCTCCGCGCCGAGCAGATCGGTGGCGTAACCTTCTTCCGCGAGGGTGCGGTCGTCGTCGTGCCAGTCCCTCTCTCCGTCGCGTTCATGGGTGAAGTAGTCGATCGCGCCGTTGTAGTGCCCGTAGAATCGCGTGAAGCCCTGGGCGAGGGGCAGGAACTCGCGCCGCGCGTGTCCGAGATGCCATTTGCCGATCACGGCCCGACGCTCATATCCCGCCGCGGCGAGGTGTTCGGCCAAGGTGACCTCCGTTGGCGGCAAGCCGTAGCGCGACCAGGGCGGCACGACGGCCCGCATCAGGCCAAAACGGATCGGCCAGCGGCCGGTGAGCAGACCGGCCCGCGTGGGCGAACACATCGGACACGAACGGAAATCGGTGAGGTTGATGCCGGTCGCCGCGAGTCGGTCGAGGTTGGGCGTCGCGATGACCTTGCCGCCGTTGAAGCCGACGTCGGCGTAGCCCAGATCGTCGGCGAGGATCAGGAGCACGTTGGGTGGCGGCGGCGTAGCGGCGCGGGCGGGGACCGACGCCAGGCCGAGGACGAAGGGCGCGGCCATGAAGGCGAGGAGTGGGCGAAGGACAGACATGAGCGTGGCAGGGGTCGAGGGTCGCTCCCGGTTGAGCGAGCGGATCGGGGCGGGAGCGTGGGCCGGAAGATTGCGCCCAACCCCGCCGGTCGACAAGCGGCCGTCGTGCACATTCGCCTGACGAATCCGCACCTGGCCCGGGAATCCGTGACAGCTTGAAACCAAGCGATCGCTCATATGACCTCGCGCGACCGCCATGGCGAACGATCACGACTTCTGGGCCACGCTGCCGCTGGGACGGGGAGTAACCCTTTTGTCCCGCGACGCCAATGGACTCGTGGCTTTCAACAAGCCCGCCGGCGTCCTGTCGCACCCCAACGAATCCAGCGACGAGCCGCGCTCGTTGTTGCACGCCCGGTATCAGACCGAGGGCGAATTTTTCGAGTGGCGGAGCGACAACGCCCCCGCGAGCGACTCCGGCCGGCTCTGGCTGCTCAACCGGCTGGATTCAGCGACGTCCGGCGTGATCCTCGCGGCGACCAGCGCCGAACTCGCGGCTGTGATCAAGGACCATTTCAAGCGGAAGCAGGTGCGAAAGGTTTATCATGCGCTCGTCTTCGGTGGTCCGCATGCCGCGGCCGAGGTCTGGCGCGACCGGCTGGCGGTGGAGAAACGCGGCGGTCGGATCCGCACCTCGGCGCATGCCGGCCACGTGCCGGCGGAGTGTGCGATGACGGTGGTAAAGCGCGGCGCGCATGAGCCCCGGCTCACCCTGCTCCGGCTCGAACCGCGCACGGGCCGCAGCCATCAGTTGCGGGTGCAGTGCGCGAAACGCGGATGGCCGATCGTCGGCGATCAGACCTACGGTGACTTCACCCGTAACCGGGAATTTGCGAAACGCACCGGCGCGAAGCGGTTGTTCCTTCATTCGATGGAGACTGCGTTCACCTACGAAATCCGCGGACGGAAGGCGGACTTCTCCGCGGTGGCGCCCCTGCCGGAGGAGTTTGAGAAGTTCCTTTGACAGGCGCGGGGGAATGGTCGGAATTCTTACGATTGGTGTCCGTCGGACCGCCGGATGCTCTTCGTCATGATCCTCCCGAAATCCACCCGCCTCACGCCCGAACAGCTCGCTGAAGTCACGGCCATCGTGACGGAATTTGGCTGCAAGATTCAGCCGATCATCGGTGCGGTGCGCTCGATTTACGCGATCGTCGGCGACGAGCGCGACGAATTGATGATCAACCGGCTGGAGGGCCTCGATTACGTCGAGCGCATCGACCGGATCCAGTCGCCGTTCAAATTGATGGACCGGCGCTCCGACCTGGCGACCCACCGCATCAAGGTCGCCGGCGTCACGCTGGGCACGGAACTCTTCGTCATCGCGGGCAACTGCACGATCGATCCGAAAAACCCGAACTACTTCTACGAAACCGCGGCGGCGGTGAAGGAGGCGGGTGCCAACATGATTCGCGGCGGCGTCTGGAAGCCGCGCACGAATCCGTATTCATTCCAAGGAGACGTGAAGTCCCTGGATATCCTGATGGAAGGTTCGCGCCGGACCGGACTGCCGGTCGACACCGAGGTCATGGAGGAGGCGCACATCAAGCTCGCCCTCGATGCGGGCGTGACCTGCCTGCAGGTTGGTGCGCGCAACGCCCTCAACTACTCGCTGCTGCGGGCGATCGGCCGGGCGGTGGCGGAACATCACCAGACCGTGGTCCTGCTCAAGCGCAGCATCCACATGGGGCCGATCAACGAGTTCATCTCGGCCGCGGAGTACATCGCAGCCTTCGGCAATCCCAACGTCATCCTTTGTCCGCGCGGTACGACGCCGACGCTCGAGGGTTACCGCAATCATCCCGACGAAAGCATCACGCCGCTGCTGAAGGAGAAAACCTGGGCGCCGGTGATCGTCGATCCGTCGCACTCGGTCGGCAAGGCGTCCTACGTGCCGGCGTGTGCGTTGGCGGCGGTCGCTTACGGGGCCGACGGACTTTGCATCGAGGCGCACGTGAGTCCGAGCCACGGCATCGGCGACGACCCCAAGCAGGCGCTCCTGCCTGATGTGCTCGCCACGACGATTCGGCAGGCGAAGGCGCTGTGGGCACTGCGGCGCGGGGCTTGAAGGTTTCGCCCTGACCCCTT
>JBEIHL010000325.1:0-4954 GCA_040381375.1 Opitutaceae bacterium | reverse complement strand
GCGCGCCGTGCGCTGTTTGGCCAAAAAGTGCAAGTGGGCAGCAGGCGCTACCGCCCGCCGACGGGCGTCTCCAACTAGCGCCCGCCAATGACTCTGGCCGGATCCACCGGCGTGCGCCCGCGCCGCAGTTCGAAATGCAGCACCTTCACCGCCTCGGCGCCCACCCGGCCGCCGACGAACTGGGCCCACTCTTCCGCCCCGCGCCGCACGTACGGACTGAGATTGTCGACCTGCGTGACATCGCCCGACGCTCCCTGCAGGAAAACCACGGGAGCCCGCGTGCCGAGCGCGCCCTGGATCGTTTGCTCAAGGTAATACGGCCAGTTCGCGGAAATGCCGCCGGGGTTGGTCGTCGCGTGGCAGGAGAAATTCACCACCGTGCCGATCAGATTTCCCGCCAGATCCCAGGCCCCGATGACGCCGACCTGCGGATCGATCGGCCCGGCGTAGTCGAGGATGTCGGGGTTCATCGCGCCGGGATGGCTCCACGACTGGCCGTTCTTCATGCGCAGCCGGCGATTGAAGCCCACCTTGTCCTCGTGCCCGTACCCGAAGCCGAGCCGCGCCGGCACCAGGTTGGCATTCGCCGCCTTCACGCCTTCGACGATCTGCTGCGTCACGCGCAGCAGGAAACCGGCGTCCGCCGTCGACGATTCCTCGTAGGCGAGCTTGCGCACCTCCGGCGACGCGCCGTCGTATTCCCCGGGGAGCACCATGCCCACCGGCCCCGACGAGTGCGAGTGCGACGCTCCGACCATGACGGCGTCGGCCTTGATGCCGGTGGCCTTCTCGATCAACGCACGCGCCTCGAGTACGACGCCGCGGGGAATGACCAGCGTGTCGGTGCCGACCACCGCCACCTTCCGCTTGCCATCATCGAAGACCGCCACGCGCACCTTGCAGGGATCATGGAACGTGCGGTGAAACGACTTCCCGTATCCACCCGGTTGTTCCATGCCGATGCCGGGTGTGATGTCACGCTCGGCAAAACCGGCCTTGATCGAGGAGGTCGCGGGTTGGGCCGCCGCCAGGGCGACGCTCGATCCCGCGCCCAGCATGATGGCGATGAGGAGGGTGGTACGCATAGTTGGAAGATGGATACAATAATCCGGCCTAATGCAGGATCCGGTACATGCTCGTGTAGTCGTCGGTCCAAAGCGGGATGTCATTGGGCTTCGTCGCGGGCGGACTGGCGACCTGACGCAGCACCTCGAGGTTCATGAACTCCTTGTTCTTGCTCAGGATCATCCACGTCGCGGCGTACAGCCACCAGCCGCCCCCGTTTTCCTCGTCGTAGCCGCCGTCGCCACTGTCGATGTGGTGCGTCTGCAGGCCGAAGACCTGCGCGGCGTTCTCGACCACGGGCCGGAGGTCAAGGTAGCGGTTGGAGATATTCACCAGGATCGTGCCGTCGGGCTTGAGATGCTTCAGGTAGATTTCGAACGCCTCTTTCGTCAGCAGGTGCACCGGCACGGCGTCGCTGCTGAAGGCGTCCATGATTAGGATGTCGAACTGCTGCGGCGGCTCCGCCTCCATCGAAAGCCGGCCATCCCCCATGACGATCTCGGTTTTCGCCTTCGAGAGCGCGAGGTACGTGAACGGTTTGGCGGCGATGTCGGTCACCTGCGGGTTGATCTCGTAGATCCGCATGTAGTCTCCGTCGCGTCCGTAGGCCGCAATCGTGCCCACCCCCAACCCGAGCAAGCCGATCCGCCGTCCCTCCTTCTTCGGAAAATGCTGCATCGCCAGGCCGAGGCCGCTGCTCGATCCGAAGTACGACGTGATCATCCCCGCGCGATCCGGCGCGGCAAACTGGATGCCGTGCGTGATCCGGCCGTGCTGGAGCAGGTAGTAATGGGATTCCGGCCGGTCCTGCTCGTACTGGAAGACCGACAGCACGCCGTAGAAGTTGCGCGCGCTGTGCAGTGATCCACGCAACGCGTCGCGAATCTGGAAGCCGAGCGCCACGACCAACGCGACCAGCCCGACCGCCAGCAGGCCGCAGGTCGGCCGGTGCCAGTCGAGCGCCTCCGCACTCCGCCGTCGCCAGACGATCACTCCCGCCGCCAGCGCCGCCAGGATCGCCCAGCCGAGCCATGGCGTCCCCTGGACGTGCGCCCAGTTCCAAAACCGCCAGATCGGCTGCGAAACCGCCGTGTCCTGGTCCCGCAGCCAGGTGACCACCCAGCCGAGGCCGCGGTTGGCGCCATACGCCGCCCCGAGCGCCAGCACGATGAAAAGCATCCGCCAGCGTCGGGGACTCAACGCCAGGCGATCCACCAGCGTGATCGCCAGCAGCAGCAGCACCGTGAGCGCCAGGCTGAGGTGCATCTCGTAGAAGTTCGTGAAGACGTACGGCGCCGCGAGCGCCACGAACAGGCCGCCCACCGCGCCGCCGGCCGCAATCATCAGATAAAAGGACGTCAGGTGCCGCGGATCGGGTTTCAACCGGTAGAGTTCGCCGTGGCAGACCATGCAGCCGACGAACAACACGGAGGAATAAATCACGACCTGCGCCACGATCGCCATGTCGGTGCCCTCGAGCAGCGCCTGGCACACCGCCACCATGGTCACGACGAGCGCGATCGTGTAGTAAAACCGCGAATACCACCGCGGACTGTCGAAAGAGATGATGAACGAGAGGAGGTAAAGCGCCAGCGGCAGCACCCACAGGAACGGGATGACGGCCACGTCCTGGCACATCTTGTTCGTCACCGCCAGAAGCAGGATCGAGGCACAGGCCGGGAGGCAGAGCCAGAGCAGGCGCTGGTACGGCGTCGGC
Source organism: Opitutaceae bacterium (assembly GCA_040381375.1). Classification (GTDB taxonomy): domain Bacteria; phylum Verrucomicrobiota; class Verrucomicrobiia; order Opitutales; family Opitutaceae; genus ER46. Next base: position 2,172 of record JBEIHL010000325.1, on the reverse strand, counting down.
CGCGTCACCGCCGCCACCGCGGCGCTCGCACCCGCGGATTCGGTCGCCGCCGGCAGCCGCCACAGCCGCCAGGCGCAGAAGGCGCACGCCAGCGCATAGACCACGAGGCCCCAGGACCAGAACTGTGCCTGCGCCTGCCGGGTGAAGCGGGTCTCGAAGTAGAACGGGTAGCTGATCAGGGCGAGCAGCGAGCCGACGTTGGAAAGTGAATACAACCGGTAGGGCGACACGCCGGGTGCGGTCCGGCGGAACCACTCCTGCATCAGCGGGCCCGTCGTCGCCAGCACGAGGTAGGGCAGCCCGAGGCTCGCCGCGAGCAGCGCGAGGATGTGCCAGGTGGGGTCGCCGCTCGAATGCGTTTTCCAGGTCTCGGCGGGCGTGATCGGCAGCGTGGCGAGGGCCGCCGCGACCAGCACCAGGTGGACGATCGCCTGCGTGCGCGGCCGGAGATGCCGGCTCACGAAATGGGCGTACGCATAGCCGCCCAGCAGCAGCATCTGGAAGAAAAGCATGCAGGTCGTCCAGACGCCGGGACTGCCGCCGAACCAGGGCAGGATGTACTTGCCGATCAGGGGCTGGACTTGGAATAGGAGGAACGCTCCGGTGAAAATCGTGAGGGCAAAGGCGAGCATGGGGCGGATGGGAGCGCGACTAAACGCTCGCCTTGGGACAAGGGGGAAAGTTTCAGCCGTGGCAACCGACATATCATCGCCCCCCCGCCGACTTGAGGGTTGCCACCGCGAACCCGCCGTATTCCTGGCCCGCAAGGTCGCGACACCCCGCATCCGCCCGAGACCATGGCCGGCCGATTGAAATTTGTATCGAGCCATCGCATGCGGCGTCTTATCTGGACGTGACCCGGCCGCCCCGCCGCTCCCGAAATTTCTCCGCCCCGGTCCAAACGGCCATCCCTCTCGCATGAACGTCCTGCTCGCTCTTTCCACCCCCAATGGACTGCTGCCGCACGGTCAGAGCTATTCCTGGACGCCGTCGCTGGTCTGGTTGCACGCGCTGTCCGACGGCCTGATCGCGCTATCCTGCCTGATCGTCGCGTTCGTGCTCTTTCGTTGCGGCTGGCGGCAACGCGACCAGCCGCTGCGGATGCTGTTCCCGCTGTGCGGCGCGGTCCTCGTCTGCGGCGGTGCCGCGCATGCCCTCGACGTGTGGACGATCTGGCTCCCCCACCACCACCTGTCCGGCCAAACGCGGGCGCTCGCCGCCCTGGGGGCTTTTTCCGCGGCGCTCGCCCTGATTCGCAATCTTCCCCCGAGCTCGCCGGCCGTCGGTCCCGCCACGCCCCCGCACGACCCGTCCTGGCGGGAGGAGCGGGATCGCGCCGCAGCCGAGATCACCCGTCTCAATCAGCTGCTCCAACGGCGCGTCGACGAACTGCAGGCGCTCTTCAACATCCTGCCGGTGGGCGTCGGCATCGCCGAGGACCGTGACTGCCGCGTCATCCGCACGAACGACGCCTTCGCCCGCATGCTGGGCATCAACCGGGAGGTCAACGCCTCCCTGTCGGCCGCACCCGCGGATGCGCCGCTTAACTTCCGCGTCCTCCAAGATGAACGCCCGCTGAAACCCGACGAACTTCCCATGCAGACCTGCACCCGGGAGAATCGGAAGGTCACCGACTTCGAGGAAACGATCCTCCGCCGCGACGGCGCGAGGATCGAAGTACTGGCGAACGCCGTGCCCATGCAGGATGCGCAGGGAAATATCGCCGGCTGCGTCGCCACGTTCCAGGATGTGACCGCCCTCAAGGCCGCGCTGGCCATGCACGCGCGCTATACGGCCATTGTCTCCTCGTCCCAGGAGGCGATTATCGGCACGACCCTCGACGGCATCATCACGGAATGGAATGCCGCGGCCGAAAAAATCCTCGGCTACTCCGCCGCTGAGATGATCGGTCACCCCATCACCCGGCTCCTGCCCGAAGATCGAATTGCAGAGGAGGCCGCGTCGCTCGACCTCGGCCGCCGCGGGGAACCCATGCCGCCGTTCGAAACCGTTCGCCGGCGCAAGGACGGCAGCGTGGTCGACATGTCGATCATCATGTCACCCATCCGCGCACCGTCGGGCGCCATCATCGGAGTATCCGTTTCCGCCTGCGACATCTCCGCCCGGAAGCAGGCCGAGTTCGAGCGTCGTGAAATGGACCGGAAGCTGCAG
>JBEIHL010000324.1:0-4963 GCA_040381375.1 Opitutaceae bacterium | reverse complement strand
GGGTGCGAGGGCAGCATGCCCTGCAGACCAAAGTTATCCGAGGACGCCACCAGGCCCCGGCCGAAGAACTCCTGCCACAACCGGTTGACGAGCACGCGCGCGGTGAGCGGATGGCGCGCATCGGTCAGCCAGCGGGCGAGACCGAGCCGGTCCCGCGGGGCATCGGCCGGCAGGGGCGGGAGCGCGGCGGGAGTGCTCCGCGCCACGAGGTCGCCGGGAGTGTCGTAGGCGCCCCGCAGGAGAATCCGGGTGGGTCGCGGTGCCGGCATCTCGTCCATGACCGCGATTTCGCTTATGCTCGTCATCACGTCGTTCCAGCGTTGGCGGGCCACCCGCAGCTCCGTTGTCAGGCGGCGCGCTCCCGGATCGACGGCGGAGAAGTAGTAGTCGCGGAGCCGGACGATGTCCGCTGGCGAGCGAGAGGCGGCGCGGTTGGCGATCAAAGCCCCCAGCGTGCCGGGGGAGTGAAAGTCGGCTGCTTCGACCGCCGTCAGCGCACGGCGGAAGACATGGATGTCGTCGACCGCCCCGCCGCGCAGGCCGTTGTCCCGGGTGCGGGCTCCGAACTCGATGTGTTTCCCGACCAGGAAATCGCGCGTGAGGTTGTCGCGGACCACTTCGACGTCGGCGAGTTGCCCGTCAATGTAGAGCGCCAGGCCGCTGGCTCGACGCGAGCCGTCGTAGGTCACGGTGACATGAGTCCAGCGGCCCACTGGCAGCTCGTTCCGCGTGCGGATGGAAATGCTGCGGCCGGGAAACTCGCGGCTAACGGACCAGCGCAGGCGGCCGTCTTCCAGAAGCAGGTCGTAGCCGGAATACGGCGCATCGGTGGAGGAGGAGTTGGCGAGGACCACGGCCCGCGGGTGGCGTTCCGCCGGTTGCAGCCAGAAGGCAAACGACACCGGGTCATGGGCGTGCCGCACCCCGAAGTCTGGCAGCCGGATCGCATCATCGCCGCTGCACCGCACCGCGTTTCCGCGCGGCCCGAGCGTCAGATCGTTGCCAGCGCCAAGCTCGGCCGGTGGTCCTCCGGCAACCGTATTCGCGAGACGTCGGTCCTCCTCCTTGTCGAAGGTATAATGCGCCGCGAGGTCAGCGAAAACCGCCGGCGGGATGGTTTCAGGTGCGTTCAACCAGGCTTGGAACGCAGCTTCGTGCTGCCCGGGCCAGTCCCGCAGGGCGGCTTCCTGTTGCCGCACTGCGGATGCGTGTAGGCCGAGTGCGACTTCCTGCTCCGGCGTGGGCAGCGACAGCGTCGGGTAGGGCACGATGCGGCCCCGGTTCTCGTTGTTTCCGAGCAGCCCAAACTCGTCGATGCTATTGAAGAACGCTCCCAGCGCATAGTAGTCGTGGGCTGAAATCGGGTCGTACTTGTGGTCGTGGCAACGGGCGCATTCCATCGTCAGGCCGAGAAAGGCGGTGCCGAACGTGTGCACCCGGTCGCTCACACCCTCCTGCCGGAACTCCTCCTCGACGGATCCGCCCTCGCTCGTCTTCCGGTGGATGCGATTGAAGGCCGTCGCGAGCCGCTGGTCCCGCGTCGCGCCCGGCAGCAGGTCGCCGGCGAGCTGCCAGGTGATGAACTGATCCCAGGGCAGGTTGGCGTTGAGCATGCGGATCACCCAGTCCCGATACGGCCATGCGTCGGTGTCGCTATCGGCCTGATACCCATACGAGTCAGCGTAGCGGGCGATATCGAGCCAGGGCACCGCCATCCGTTCCCCGAAACGAGGCGAGGCCAGCAATCGATCGACGACCGCGGCGTGGGCCGTGGGCGACGGATTGGCGAGGAAGGTGTCGATTTCCGCCGGCGTCGGCGGCAGGCCGGAGAGATCGAACGTGACTCGTCGCAGCCAGCGTTCGCGCGATGCCTCGGGAGCGGGGCGGAGGGCTTCGGTTTCAAGCCGGGCGAGGACGAAACGATCGAGTTCGCCGCGCGGCCACGAGGCAGCCTGAACGACGGGCGCGGCCACGCGGTCGGGCAACGGCACGAACGCCCAATGGGGTTCGTACGCGGCCCCGCCTGCAATCCACCGGCGCAACGTTTCCTTTTGCGCCGCGGTGAGGGTCTTGTGCGACTCCGGCGGCGGCATCACTTCGTCGTCGTGGGGGCTCGTGATTCTCAGCCAGGCTTCCGAAGTCTCCGGCGCCCCCGGGGTGATCGCCCTCCGGTCGTCGCGCTCCGCGGTTGCGCCCTCGAAGGTGTCGAGCCGCAGTTTTCCCTTCCGGTGGGCAGGATCGAACCCGTGACAATGATAGCAATTCTCCGCGAGGATCGGGCGAACGTCGCGGTTGAAACTGACCTCCGCGGCACCCGCCGAGAGCGCGAAGACGAGAGCTGCAGCCAGGGCCGGCGTTTGCAGACGGGGAGTTCCGGGTCTCGGACCGATCATGGCGGACTTCGGATGGGACAGTTCGGCCGCCCCATCACGGCCGCCCGGACTTCTTCTGCTTCTGCAATTCCGCGTTCGCCCGCCGCGCTTCCTGCACGCTCGTGCCCACGCTGGAGTCGCCACCGACGGCGAGGAACTGGAACCCCTGTTCGAGCCGCTGCTTCACGCCCGCGCCGCCGGTGAGCGTGCCGACGGGCACGCCGGCCGCCTTGCCGGCCTGGGCGACCTTCAGGATGGCGGCCTCCACCTCGGGGTCGTTGAAGGGGAGTCCCATGGAAAATGCCAGGTCCGACGGCCCGACAAACAACCCGCTCACGCCGGGCGTGCGGGCGATGGCGTCGATGTTGTCGATCGACGCCTTGGTCTCGATCATGAGCCAGAGCAGCATTTCCCCCTTGGGATCGAGCGGCCAGACATCGGCGCGCTCCGCATACTCTGCGCCCGTCAGGCCCCAGTAGCGCGCCGGCCAGCCATAGCCAACGCCGCGCAGACCTTCCGGCTTGAAGTCGGGCACGCCCCGCCGCTGCGGAAACCGGACGGCGCGCACGGCGGCCAGGGCGTCCTCCGCGGTGTCGATGTGCGGTACCAGAATACCGAATACGCCGAGATCGAGCACCTGCTTGATCACGAAAACCAGTTGTTCGCGGCCCGCCGACGGCACGCGCACGATCGGCACGACGTTGGGCTGCAGGTTGCCCTTCTGAACCAGCTGGCGCTTGTCGGTCATGGCGAGGAGATAGCCCTCGAGGCGCGACACGTCGTAAGGTGAGTGCTCCAGGTCGATGATGACGAAATCCATGCTGCTCGAACCCACCGCGGCGCCGGTGCGCGTGGAGACGTTGTGCGAGAAAATGCCGAAAACCGGCTCCTTCTTCTCGGTGCGCTCGATCACGCGGTTGAGCCGGACGTCCTTGCCGGCAGTGTCGGCGGCGGACAGCGTCGGCGTCAGCGCGGTGAACCCGGCCGCGAGGGCCAACGCACTTGCTGTCATTCTGAGCGCAGCGAAGAATCCACGGCGGAGCCTGCTTGCGAGCGTCTGGCTGGATTCTTCGCTGCGCTCAGAATGACAGGAGGAGGGGAGCTGGTTCATGGAGGCTAGAGGTTGGGGCCCGGGCCGAGGAGAAGTGGAAACCGTCGTCAGCGGCCGGTGGTCGCAGTCTTCGGCCCGTACGCGTCGCGGATGAACGCCAGCACGTCGCGGCGCTCGTCGGCGCTGAGGATCTGCCCGAAGGGCGGCATGCCCTTGCCGTCGATGCCGGCGGCGATGCTGGCGAGCAGCACGTCGTCGCTCTTGCCGAGCCGGGTCGGGTCGCCGACGAAGTCCGCCGCCGCGAAGCCGGGAATCCCGCCGCCGCGGCCGTCGGCCTGGTGGCAGGCGACGCAGTAGGTGAGGTACACGCGGCGGCCTTCCGCGAGGTCGGTGGTCTTGCGCTCGCGCGCTGGCTTGGCCGCGATGAGCGGCTGGCTGATCGAGCCCTCGAAGGCGCGACCCGAGCGCAGCCGGTTGACCGTGTAGTAGGCGAGCGGGTTGGCGAGCGCGCGACCGCGCGCATCGCGCAGCGCGTCGGCTTCCAGCTTGTAGATGTAGCCGGGATCCAGTGCGGAAAGGACGAGTTCGACCCGACGGCCGTCGGCACTGACTTCGAGTGCGGTCACGTCGATCGTCGTCAGGTCCACCCGCGGCGAGCCCGCCGACGGCTGGTAAAGGTAGCGGAAGCGCTCGAGCCGGAAGCTGGCCGCCTGGCGGAGCAGCGTCGGGTCCATCGGCGTGGTGAACTCGAGCGCGAAGCCACGATCGGTGAGCCGCATCGTCCGGATCTCGACCGGCGTATCGCCCGTCCACACGAGCCGCTGCAGGCCGTCGCCCTGACCCCAGCCGCGCGTCGTCTGGCCGAGGTAGAGACTGCCGTCGGGGGCGAACGCGAGGCGATTGTTGCCCTGCCCGAGCCGCGTGCCCTTCAGCGGCGGGGCGTCGCGGAAGTATTTCTTCCCGTCGCCGCCGGCGGGAATCGTGAGGTTGTTCGCGCCACTGTTCTTCATGATCGCGTCGACTCCGGTGGCATCGCGCAGGAACGGAAACACCGCCCCCTGGTACTCGCCGGCCACTTTCTCCAGGTCGACGCGGCTGATCAGCTTGGTGAAGTCGCCAACGAAGACCTGCCCGGCGAACGGCCCGAACTTGCCGCCGGTGGTATCCCAAACCGGATCGCCCGGCGAGCCGCCGATCGAACCGTGCGGCAGCACCACGCTGGGCGGCGTGCGCATTCTTTCCAGTTCCTCGGCCGTGGGTTTACGGCCGCCGAGTTCCTCGGACCACCTCAGGCTCGCCGGGTGGCCGTAGAAGCGGCCACGCTGCACGTGGATCAGCGGGCTCGACGCGATGTAGTCGCCCCTGCTGGTCGGTCACGAAGACCTCGCCCTCGGGACTCACGCCGACACCCGCCGCCTGGCGAAACCCGGGCGCCCAGGGCAGCAGTTTGCCGGCCGGAGTGATCTTGAAGACCCAGCCTTGCCAGAGCGCGGCGGAAGGCTTGGCTTCGCGGGCAATCTTTGAGAGGTCGGTCGGTGTC
>JBEIHL010000323.1:0-4966 GCA_040381375.1 Opitutaceae bacterium | reverse complement strand
GAGCCCTGAAGCAGGGCGCGATTGGCCTCACTCGTACCTCAACGCCTCGATCGGATCGAGCGACGCCGCTTTCCACGCGGGATAGAAGCCGAATCCGATCCCGATCACGGAGCACACGAGCAGCCCGGCGGCCGCCCAGCCCCAGGGGAAGACGATCGCCGCGTTGAGCAGTTGCGCCGCGGCATTGCCCCCCGCCACGCCGAGGATCACGCCGGCAAGGCCGCCGACGAGCGAGAGCACGACCGCCTCGATCAGGAATTGCATGAGGATGTTGCGCTTCTTCGCGCCGATACTTTTGCGAATCCCGATCTCCTTCGTGCGCTCGGTGACGCTCACGAGCATGATGTTCATCACGCCGACGCCCGAGGCGAGCAGCGCGATCGCACTGATGGCGAGCGAGCCAAGCGCCACAATGCCGGCGACCTTGTTGAAAGCCTCAATCAGCGACTCGTTGGAAAACACCTCGAAGTCGTTCGATTCCTCCGGATCCAACGCCCGCACGAGACGCATCATGCCGATGGCAGTCTCCTCCGCTGCATCGAGCGATGCCTGATCCGGCGCCTGCACATTCATGCCGATGCTCCGCCACGCGCTGCCGTACACCTCGAGGTACTGGGTGATGGGCGTGATCGCGTTGAGGTCCTGGCTGTCGCCGAACGACGTGCCCTTGGGCGCGAGCACGCCAATCACCGTGTAACTCTGGCCGTCGATGCGCACGTGTTTCCCCAGCGGATCCTCGTTCACGAAAAGCTTGTCGACGATGTCGTGTCCCAAGATCACCACGGACCGGCCGAGCGCGACATCGTCGGGCTGCAGGTTGCGACCCGCCGCGATGTCGTAGCGAAAGGCGTTGAGATGATTCTCGTCTGCCCCAACGAGCCGGATGTTGGGATTAGTCCGGCGATCGAGATACAGGACCCGCCGTCCGCCGCGGCGCAGCGTGAGACTCACCTCGGCCGTGCCGCGCATCAGTTCCTTGAAGCGCTCGGCCTGCGCGTAGGTGATGTCGCGCCGGTTGCGAAACCGCAGCCAGGGGTCCGAGAAGTTGATCGCGGGAAACTTGCTGATCTGAAAACTGTTCGCCCCGAGGACATTCAAACCCGTCTCGATGCTGCTCCGGAGCGCCGTGATGCACGTCATCACGCCGATCACCGAGAGCACGCCGACGCTGATGCCAAGCATGGTGAGGCCCGAGCGCAGCTTGTTGGCCGCGAGCGAACCGAGCGCGAGACGGAAGATTTCGCCGAGGATCATTCGTAGCGCAACGCCTCCACCGGATCCAGTTTGCTGGCCTGCAGCGCGGGCAGGAAGCCGCTGGCCACGCCGACCGCGATCGACGCCGTGAGCGCGACCACGATGAGGCTGCCCGAAAACACGAGGGGAAACGACGGCACGAAGGTCGTCACCGCCTGCGTCGCTCCTGCCGTCAACAGCAAGCCCACCACGCCGCCGGCCACGCAGATCGACGACGCCTCGACGAGAAACTGCATGAGGATCGCCCGCCGCCGCGCCCCCAGCGCCTTGCGCGTGCCGATCTCCTTCGTGCGTTCCTTCACGCTGACGTAGGTGATGTTCATGATGCCGATCGCGCCGACGAAGAGCGCGAGTCCCGTGATGAGGAGCCCCGCCAGAAAGATGCCGTTCTTGATCGGGTCGAGCTGCGCCCGGATCGTACCTTGTTCGTTGATCTCGAAATCCTCCCGCTGCTCCGGGCTCAGCTGGCGGATTCGCCGCACCAGACCGCGCAATTCGTCCCGCGCCTCGGCCATCCGGGCCGGATCGACCTGCACGCGCACCTCGCCGTTCTCGCCGATGCGAAAGTACCGCCGGTAGGTCGTGAGCGGCATCGCCACCATCGAGTCCCAACTGAAGAGTCCGAGGAAACTGCCCTGTCGCGCCGCCACGCCCAGCACCTGGAAATTCTGGTCACGAATGCGGATCGATTTGCCCACGGCGCTTTCACCGGGAAAAAGCGCGTCGGCGACATCGAACCCGATCACCACCACGTTCTGCCCGCCCTGCGCCTCGAAATCGCTGAAGAAACGCCCGTCCTTCAGATCCGACCGCGTGATCCGCGCGTAGTCGGCGGTCGTGCCGAGCGTCCAGATGTTGTTCAACCGATATTCGCCCCGCACGATGTTCGTCCCGCGGCTGGCCGTCGGCACCGCCAACTTGAGCGGACCGTCCGGGTGGGCGGTGACCCACTCATTGATCTGCCGCGCGTAGTGGTGGTAGATCGGACGCCGGTTGCGCAAGGTCCACCAGTCGGACACCCCGCGCCAGGGCCACTTCGTCACGTAGAGGACGTCGTCACCGAACCCCGCGAAACTGCGGTCCACGCCCGCGTCGATGCCCTTGATCGCCGTGCCCATCAGCGTCACCGCGACGATGCCGATGATCACCCCCAGGGCCGTGAGCCCGGAGCGCAGCTTGTTCGCCCGGATCTGCGCGAACGCGATCCGGACGGACTCGATGAACTCGTGGTAGAGGCGCGCCATGGCTGAGGTCGGGAATCGGAGGTCAGAGGTCGGATGTCAGCTCAGCGTCCGGCCCGCGCCGTCACTCCGTCTCAGCTCAGCCATCCCCCATCATCCGTTATATATTCGCATCGCTCTCGATCAGCCCGTCCCGCAACCGCACGATGCGCCGCGCGTGCTGCGCGATGTCTTCCTCGTGCGTCACCACGATGAGCGTGTTGCCCTGGGCGTAGAGCTGCTCGAACAGATTCATGATTTCGACGCCGGTCTTGGAGTCCAGGTTGCCGGTCGGTTCGTCGGCGAGAATGATCGAGGGCTGAGTGACGAGCGCCCGGGCTATCGCGACGCGCTGGCGCTGTCCGCCGGAAAGTTCGTTCGGTCGGTGGTGCAGCCGATCGCCGAGGCCGACGTTCTCAAGCGCTTCGCGGGCGCGCGCGAGGCGCAGCTGTTTGCCCAGGCCGGCGTAAACCAGGGGCAGTTCGACGTTGTGCAGCGCGTCGGAGCGCGGGAGCAGATTGAAGGTCTGAAAGACGAAGCCGATCTCGCGGTTGCGGATGTCGGCCAGTTCGTCGTCCACCATCGTCGCGACATTCTTCCCCGAAAATTCGTAGCGGCCGGCCGTCGGCGTATCGAGACAGCCGAGCATGTTCATCAGGGTCGACTTGCCGGAGCCGGACGGCCCCATGATGGCGAGGTATTCGTTGCGGCGAATCTGCAGGGTCACGCCGCGCAGGGCATGCACCGTTTCGCTGCCCATGCGGTAGAGCTTGGTCACGCCCTCGATATCGATAACGAGCGCGCCCGGCGGTCGGGTCACACGCTTTTCGAGGGCGGCACTGGAAGGGGGAGGCGGGGTCATGGGCGGCCGGACTATTTCTTCTCGTCCTCGTTTTTCTTGGGCTTCTCGATCCGAATCTTCGAGCCATCCTTCAGCGAACGCATGATCACGCTGAACGGTCCGCTGACGACCTCGTCGCCGTCCTTGATGCCCGACTTGATCTCCAGGTGGGTCGTATCGCCGATGCCGGTGTCGACCGAAACCATCTTCACGGTGTCGCCGGTGCGGACGAACACCACGCGCAGCAGGGACTCCCGATCGGCCCGCTCGCGTTCGCGCTGCTGGCGTTCGTTGACGGCATTCGCGGAACCCTCGCCCTGCGTTTCCTTCGCCTTCTTGTCGCGATTCTCGGCCAGTTGCTCGATCGTCTTGCTGCCTTCGCGGCTGCGAACGGTGACGGATTGAATCGGCACCGCCACGACATCCGCGACCGTCCGGGTCTCGATGTCGACCGTGGCGCTCATGCCCGGCCGCAGGCGCAGGTCCTTGTCGGCGATGCGGATCTTCACCTGGAAATTCGTGACCTCTTCCTGCGTGTTCATGCCCGTGGTGCGGGCGGCGGAGGCGATCTCCTTGACCACGCCGTTGAATCGGCGGCTCGGATACGCGTCGATCGCGATTCGCGCCCGATCACCCACCTTGACGTTGACGACGTCGTTCTCGTTCACGTTCACCCGCACTTCCATGTCGTCGAGGTTGGCGATGCGCATGATCTCGGTGCCGGCAAACGAGCCGGTGCCGACGACCCGCTCGCCGACCTCGCTGGTGAGCGAGCTCACGGCGCCGTCCATCGGCGAGGCGATCGTGGTCTTCGAGAGCTGGTCGCGCGACTGGCTGAGCAGGCCCTCGGTGCAGCGGATCTGCGCGAGCGCATTGTCTTGGTTGGCCTCGGCCACCTCCACCGCGGTCCGGCCGGCGGTGAAGTCGGACTCCGAAACGAGCTTCTGTTTGAAAAGCTCCTCGATGCGCTTGAAATCATCCTGGCTCTTCTGAAGCTGCGCCCGGTTGAGCACCGCGCCGGCCTTCGCCGCCACGAGATTCGCCTCCTGCTGCTCCACCTGGTAACGATAGGTGTCGGGCTTGATCCGCACGATCAGGTCGCCCTTTTTCACCACCGAGCCCTCGCGCACCGTCAGCTCGATGATCTCGCCGGCGACTTCAGGGGAGATCTTCACCTCGACCTCGGGCTGGATCTTGCCCGTGGCGTTCACCACCTGGGTGATCGTTTTGACCAAGGCCTTGTCGGTCGTGACCACGTATTCCTTATCGGCCGACTTCCGCTTGAAATAGACTCCGGCGCCCGCGCCCGCGGCGAGCAGCACGACCAGCGCGACGATCCAAGGGAGGCGCGATCTTGTCCTTGGCGCCGGAACGGCAGGTGCACCGGCCAAAGGTCCGGTCGAGGAACGATTCATGGTGGTCGTCGGCGTGATGATGGAAGCTTTCATCGGACAGAATCAGCGTCCGCGAAGCAAGCGGCCTCTTTACCGACCGGGTCATAGGAAAAATGTGGCCGGCCCCACAACGATCCGGCCACATCCCACAACTGACTACTACGAACGGACGGATACATGAGGCCCGCTGGCCCGGCCGAAAACGCCTTCGCGGCGAACGACCGCACCGACCCCATGAACGGTGGTGCGGACGCGAT
>JBEIHL010000322.1:0-4968 GCA_040381375.1 Opitutaceae bacterium | reverse complement strand
CTGCAGCCACCAGCCTTGCACGAGCAGCGCCTTCGGCTGCGGCAGGCCCGAGGCGTGCATCATGATCGGCAAGTAAACGGCATGAGGCTGGAAGAGGATGTCATTGCCGATCACGTTGAAGTCGGCCGGCCAGAGTCCCTTGTCCGCCACGGCCGAGTAGTAGTTCAGCAGCGCGTCGAACCAGACGTAGGTGACGTAGTTTTCGTCAAACGGCAGCGGAATGCCCCACTCCAGCCGTTCCTTCGGCCGCGAGATGCACAGATCGTTGAGCGGCTCCTTGAGGAACTCGAGCACCTGCTTCTGCCGGTACTTCGGGAATATGAAGTCCTCGTGAGTCCGGATGTGCTCGATCAGCCAGTCCTGGTACTTGCGCAGGCGGAAGAAATAGTTCTTCTCCACGATATCGGTGACCTCGCCGTAAATCTCCGGCCACGAGCCGTCGGGCAGCCGGTCCTTTTCTTGGAGGAACTGCTCCTGTCGCGTGCTGTAGAAACCGCGATACTCCGCCTGGTAGATCTCTCCCCCATCGAAAAGTTGCTGCAGGATCGCCCGCACGACCTGCTTGTGCCGCGGCTCGGTGGTGCGGATGAAATCGTCGTTCGAGATTTCCAGCCGGGCGCACAGCGCCTGAAACTCCGCGGAGATCTTGTCGACGTAGGCCTGCGGCTCGACGCCCTGCTTCCGGGCGCTCGCCTGCACCTTCTGCCCGTGTTCGTCGGTGCCGGTCAGGAAATACACCTTGTCCCCCATCTGGCGGCGAAACCGGGAAATCACGTCCGTCAGCACCTTTTCATAGGCATGGCCCAGGTGCGGCGAACCGTTCGCATAATCGATGGCCGTGGTGATGTAGAATGACTTCATGCCGAGCCGGCCAGCAAAACGCGCGGTGCGCCAAATGTCGAAAGTTTTGACGCACCGCGCCCCGAACGCACGATAACGCCATTCCCGGATGAATCCCCTGCCTCGTTTCGTGGCGACGGCGCTGTTTCTCGTGCTGGCGGCCCTGGTGGCCTTGCTGGCCGTGCCGCTGTGGCAGGGCTCGCGCGCCGCGACGACGGCACCCGCGGTCGTGAAACCCGGAAGCCCGGAGGCCGCAACCAAAGCCGCCTCCGGCCCGACCGACGCCGTGCGCGCATCGCAACGCGTCGCGCTGTTCCTCGCCGCGCTCGGCGTCGCGCTTGCACTCATCCTGATCCTGAGTCCGTCGCTGCGCCCACCCCGCACCAGCGACCACGCCACACCTTCCGACCACACTCGCGCCGAGATCGGCACGCTCGCCCGCCTCGCGGAATCCTCGGTCGCCCAAGGCGAGGAGCTTTCCCGCGAACGCGACGTAAGGCGCCGCGCCGAGGAGGACGCGCGCTTGAAACAGCAACTGCTCACGCAGTCCCTCGATGAGAAGATCAGACTCGGACACGATCTCCACGACGGCATCATCCAATCGCTGTATGCCGCCGGCCTGATGCTCGAATCCGTGCGCACGTTGGTGAAAACCAATCCCGACGAGGCCGAGCGCCGGCTCGAGGAAACGCGGGCGAGTCTCAACGGCGCCATCCGCGACGTCCGCGCTTACATCGTCGGCCTCGCCCCGGAAAACCTGCGCCGCGCCGGCTTTGCCCACGGGCTGAGTGCCCTGGTCGCGGATCTGCGGGCGGGCCGTGACATCCGACTCGACATTCAAATCGATGACGAGGCCGCCGGACTGCTGACCCCGGAGCAGAGTCTCGAAACCCTGCAGATCGCCCGCGAGGCGGTGAGCAACGCCCTTCGCCACGGCCGCGCCACCCTCGTCACGCTGCGACTGCAGCACAGCGACCGGGAGGTGGGTTTGCTGGTCCAGGACAACGGCACCGGCTTCGATCCAGCTGCGGGGCGCGAGGGCGGACACGGTCTCGGCAACATGCAGGCCCGCGCCGACCGTCTCGGCGCCACGCTGCGCCTCACCAGCACCCCCGGCGAGGGCACCCGGGTCGTGGCCACGCTTCCGATCCACCCGTCAGGCCGCGCATGAAATCCGTGCCCGCTCCCGATCGCATCCGCGTCTTGCTCGTCGATGACAGTGAGCTGGTGCGCACCGGCCTGCGCACGCTGCTGTCGGTCGAGCCGACCCTCACGGTCGTGGGCGAGGCGGCGACGATCGCGGACGGCGTCGCCGCGGGACTGCGGCTCAAACCCGATGTCGTTCTGCTCGACATTCGCCTGCCCGACGGCAGCGGCATCGATGCCTGCCGGGAGATCCTGAAGGGCGCGCCGGACACGCGCGTTTTGATCGTCACGTCGGTCGTCGACGATGCGGTCGTCGATGACGCGATCCGCGCGGGGGCGCATGGCTATCTGCTCAAGGAGATCGATGGACGCGGACTGGTGAACGCGATCCGCGATGTCGCCGCGGGGCGCTCGATCCTCGATCCGGCCGTCACCGCCCGGGTGATACAGTTGGTGAAATCGGTTGGACCAGGGCGGGACCCGCTCGCCGTGCTCTCACCGCCAGAGCGCCAGATCCTCGGCCTGATCGCCACCGGGCACACGAACAAGGAAGTCGGCGTCAACCTGGGCATGAGCGAGAAGACCGTGCGCAATCACATCAGCATGATTTTCGAAAAGCTCCATGTCACCCGCCGCACCGAAGCGGCCGCAATCTACGCCCGCAAATCCCGGCCGGAATGATCCGCCGGCCCTGCCCGATCCACTCCCCCTCATGCGCCGCGCCATTACGAGAGCCTGTCTTCCCTTGCTCATCTTTCTGTCCGCCGGGCTTTGTCACTCGGCCCGAAGCGCGGAACGCGAAGAACCGCTCTTCGATTGGACGCCGTGGGAGCAGCACCGCACGTCCGTCCGCCACCCGAGTGGCGCCATCCAGCCGGGCGACCTCGCGCGGGCCCGCGCCAATATCGAACGTTATGCGTGGGCCCGGGCGCACGTGAGCGGACTTGAGCGCGCCGCGCAGGCCGCCCTGCCGCGTCTGACGCCGGCGTACCTGGAGCAAATGATACCGGTCACCACACCCGGGGACCCGAAGTTCACGCCCTGTCCGGCCTGTCGCGATCAGGGCAAGCCGGTGCACCCCCACGGTCTCTGGTCCTGGAACGCCAATCGTCCGGAGGAACTCTCGTGCGACATGTGCCAGACCACGTTTCCCCACGAGAAGTATCCGGAGACCGTCGTGCTGCAGACCCGCTGGGGCCGGCCCCAGACGCTCTCGTACTACGGCGGCGAGCCGTTCGTGATCTTCAGCTACAAGGCCGGCCGGCCGAGCTTTTCGGCGAATATCCGCGCGCGGAAGGTCGCGCATATGGCCGGACTCGCCCGCACTTTGGCCGAGGCTTATCTGCTCACCGGAAACGTCGCCTACGCGCGGGGCGTACGCGCCATTCTGATACGCTTCGCCTCCACCTACCCGTTCTGGCTCGTGCACACCGGGTACGGCGAATACGCCGACCTGCCGCCGAAGACCGCGGCGCAGTTCATCCTGCGGCTGCCCGAGCCCGAGCTGTGTCCGCCGCCCAACCAGCCCGATCGGAAGTTGCACACCGGCTACTGGACTGCGGGGCGCGCCGGTGGCGTAGGCCAGGAGTCGGGTTTCGTCCGGCGCGTGGTCGAGGCCTACGACTTCACCTGCGAGGCCAAGGGCGCCGACGGCGTGCCCGTTTATGCCGAGGTCGAGCGCCGCACGATCGAGCGCGACCTGCTGTTGGAAAGCACACTGCTGCTCGTGGCCGACAAGCAGATCAACAACAAGTCCGTCGGCAATCGCACCGCCGCCGCCCTGGTCGGTCTCTGCGTCGGACATCCCGGGCTCGTGCGTTTCGGCTGGGAGGGGTTTCAGCAGACCGTCGACGGCTGGTTTCTCCCGGACGGCACGACGTCGGAGTCGCCCGCCTACGCCATGATGACGCTCAACAATATCTGGGACATGGCCCAGGCGCTGCGCGGCTACTCGGATCCGCCGGGCTATCGCGACGCCGCGGGCGCCCGGGTCGACCGGCTCGATCCCTACCGCGGCACCGCGTACGAACGCGTCTGGACCGCGACCT
Organism: Opitutaceae bacterium; assembly: GCA_040381375.1. Lineage (GTDB taxonomy): Bacteria > Verrucomicrobiota > Verrucomicrobiia > Opitutales > Opitutaceae > ER46. The sequence goes on along the minus strand of JBEIHL010000322.1, from coordinate 934 downwards.
TCAACGGCCTGCAGGGCGACCTGAGGTATCCGGCGTATGCGGACTCGTACCAGACGACGACGCTCGGTGCGCACTTCCTCGAACTCCTGGTGGCGAACTATCCCGAACGCCCCGAGTACCTCGCCGCCCTGCGGGAGACCGCCGGACCCGATCTGACCCGCGGCATGGCTCCGCTGGCCCTCTATCAGCGGGAACCGGGACTGGAGACGAAGCCGGCCTCCGCGCTCCAATTGCCCGACTGGGTGTCGCCGCACCTGCGCATCGGTCACCTGCGCACGGGGGCGGACGGGCGCGAGAGCCTGCTGTTGTTGAGCGCCAGCCACTGGGGCGTCCACCACCACCTCGACAGCCTCAACCTCACGTATTGGAAAAGTGGAGTCGAAGTCCTCTCCGACCTCGGCTACCTCTGGGATCACCCGAAGAAATCGCTGACGGCGCGCACCGTCGCGCACAACACCGTGCTGCTCGACGGCCAGGAGCAGGCGACGCGAGAGCGTGGCGGCGAGATCGAGCTCTTCCGCACGTCCGAGCACGTGAAGGTGATGCAGGCGGCATCGAAGGCCTACCCGCAGGCCCGGCTCTATCGACGCACCGCCGCCGTGGTCGATCATGGGCAGGGGCGCAACTACGTCGTGGACTGCTTCGAGGTCGAGGGCGGCCGCACGCAGGATTTCGTGTTCCATGCGTCCGCCCCGGTCGCGCGGATCGTCGGCGGCCGGGTGGCCGCGGCGCCGGACGTGAAACTCTACGACTTCGCCGCAGTGCGCTCGATCGAGGCCCAGGGTGGCTGGCGCGCCACCTGGCCGGGGGCCGACGGGTTCACCTGCGTCGCATGGAGTCTCCCCCAACCCGGCGAACGCAGTGTCGTCGCCGACGGCTGGGGCCAGCGGGACTGGAAGAACTCCGACGTCGGCGCCACCCTGCCGTACCTCGT
>JBEIHL010000321.1:0-4977 GCA_040381375.1 Opitutaceae bacterium | reverse complement strand
TCCCTGGGGTGCTCCGCGGGCCGCCGTCAGTTTTTAGTGTGTTTCGTGTGTTTCGTGGGCACTCTGGATTGGAACCTCAGAGCCCGGACCGCGGGATCTTCCGGATGCGCAGCTTCGCGAGCCGGCTCTTGTCGGCCGCGCCGCCGGCGCAGTAGGCGAGCAACACCGCATCCTTCGTGAAGTGGATCGCGGTGTAACAGTACCCGCCGGTCGGGTCGTCGAGGCCGTCGATGATCCGCGCCGCCTTCCATCCCGAGTTGGGGCCTGTCCCCGTTGCCAGCACGAGCGGCGTGCGATCGCCGCCCGGCGGTTTCAGGGCCCGCGTCTCGTAAGCCGGCGCGGGATTCCAGACGGCGAGGAGTCGCGCCTGACCCGGCAGCGGCTTCATCGAAAGAGGCGAGTTCGGTGACGTGAAACGGGAGGGCGTCGCCTGCGTCCAGGTTTCGCCCCCGTCCGAGGAGAAGAACTCATATTGTCGCCCCAGGTCGGTGCGCGCCCAGCCCCAGACGCGGCCGTCGGGCAACTGCACCACGCCCGGTTCCTGCAGACCGGCCCGCGTGTGCACGACCGGCAGCGTGACGTAGCCCGCCGACTCCCGCCATGTGCGCCCGTCGTCGTCGGAGAGGAAGAACAGCGCGATCCCCCGCCAATCGAGGGCCGCGTGCTCGTTGCGATCGGTCCGGCGCTTATGCAGTGCCGCCGGCACGAGCAGCCGGCCGGAGGCGAGGCGGATGATCCGGTCGTTGTTGGTGACATAGTAGCCGGCTCCCGGCATGCACAGCGCCGGCTCGCTCCACGTGCGACCATCGTCGCTCGACCGCCGCACGAACATGCGCAGGTCGTGCCAGCTCCGGCGCAGCAGATAAAACAGCCCGATCTCACCCTGCCGGAGCGGCAGCAGCGAAACGCTCATGACATTCATCGCGTCGTCCTCGCCGGGGGTGGCGATGAACGTGTCCTCCGACCAGGTCTCCCCTCCGTCGCGCGACATTCGCGCCGCCAGCCGCGCCTTCGCGTGGTCGCTCGCCGCTTCGCCGACGAACCGGCTGTAGACGAAAAGAATCCGCCCGTCGCTGAGGTCCAAAAACGCGCCCTCGCTGTTGCGCGGATTGCCCGGCCCGGGCGGGAGGTCGAGCACGATCCGGCCGGTTTCCGCGGCCGTCGCCATTGTCGCACCGGCAAAGAGGAAGACCAGCCACGCGAAAAGATACTTCGGCATCATGACGGCGACTCTGGGTCATCGCCGGACGAACCCGAGCGAAAAAGACTTCCCCGGGAGCGCCGCCCCCACGCCGTCCGCGCTCCCGAAAATCCTATGCCGGCAGCTCCCATCCCTTGCGGTAGGTGCCGCGAATGGCCGCCTCGGCCGCCGGCAGCCCGGTCGCCTGCATCGCGGCCGCATCCCACTCGACCGGCTTGCGCATCCGCAAAGCCAATACACCGACGAGCGCGATCTCCGTGAGCCGCGCGCCATAGGCGAAGTTGCTGCTTGCCGCGGGCCCGCCCTTGCAGGCGTCGATCCAGTCGCGGTGATGGCCGTTCGAGCGCTTGAGCGTCGGCGCCGGCTTCGCGATGCCCGCGCGCAGCGTTTCCGGGAAAATGCGCGGTGAACCGCCCGCGCCATCGCATTGGATCACGCCCTTGTCGCCGACGAAGAGCACGCCGCGCCGCGGCAGCGGGAACTTGCCCAGCGCGTCGGGCGCACGCGGCCGCAGCCCGCCGTCATGCCACGTGAGCTTGATTGCCGGGTGTTTCCCGTGCGCCGGAAAATCATAGAAGATCTGACAGCCGTGCGGCGCGATGTCGTCGTCCGTCGGCCCGACGGTAATCGCCTCGGCCCGAGTCGGCGCCGGCAGGTCGAGCGCCCACGTCGCCGCATCAAGGTCATGACACCCGAAATCGCCCATCGCGGAGCCGCCGAACGCCCAGAAGTCACGCCACGCGACCGGATGATACGCCGGATGAAACGCGTGCTCCTCGCGCGGCCCGAGCCACAGATCCCACCGCAGGCCCGCCGGCACCGAGGGTTTCTCCTTGGGCAGCGCGACGAGTTCCGGATTCCACCGCTTTGTGCCGACCCAGGCATGTATCTCGCGCACGGTCCCGATCGAGCCGGCCTGGATGTGTTCCACGGTTTCGCGAATGCCCGGCGTCGAATGCCCCTGATTGCCCATCTGGGTCGCGACGCCGGTCTCCTTCGCCACGCGCGCCACCTCCCGGGCCTCGTGGATGTTGTGCGTGAGCGGCTTCTCGCAATACGCGTGCTTGCCCGCCCGCATCGCACTCAACGTCACATACGCATGCAGATGGTCGGGCGTCGCGCACAACACGGCGTCGATCGCCTTCTCCTTTTCGAGCATGACGCGGAAATCCTCGTAGCCGGCACACCGGGAGTTCGGCGTCTTTTCCGCGTAATACTTCTCCACCTCGGCAACCGCCGGGCCGCGTCCACCGCGCCCCTTGTAGTAAAACGCCTCGAGGTCGAACGACTCCGCTGGGTCGGCGACCGCGATCACCTGCGTGTCCGTCAGCTTGAGCACCTCGCGCATATTCTGCAGCCCGCGGCCACCCACGCCGACGACCGCGACATTCACTTTTTCACTCGGCGGCACGAAACGCGGTCCGCCGAGCACGTGGCGCGGCAGGAAGTTGAAGGCGGCGACGGCGGTCGCCGCGGACTTGACGAACTGACGCCGGGTCGAGGGAGTGACTTTCATGCGCAGAAGGGGGCTTCCTCAAGCAAGCCAGATCCGGGCCGGGGGGGAAAGCGCTTAATGCTGGCGGGCAAAGCCGCAATCCGGACTAGAACGTCCCCTTCACCCCGAGCGTGAGCTGCACGCCGTGGGACATCTCCTGGTAGCGCCGCGCGTACTGCGGTGTCTGCGAGCCGTAGCGCTGGAGGATCTCCGGCACGTTGAGAATGTTCTGCGTGTTGAAATAGAGGAACAGCTCGGGCCGGAGCTGGAAATCCACGTTGATGTCGAGCGTGACCCGGCCCTTCACGTATTCATAGGCGTCGGCGCCCAGCGCCGGGATACTGCCGCGCTTCTGCGTGCCGCGATAGTTCCAGCGGGCCATGGCGGAAAACGGCTTCCGGTTGTAGCTCACGCCCCAGTTCGCGCTCTCGGGGACGAAGCTGCCGAAGTCGGCATCTTGGTTGCCCTCAAGCTCGAGCTTGGTGCCGTTGGCGAACGCCTGGAAGTAGCGGCCCCACGGGCCGAGCGACCGCAGCGAGTGACGGACGTTGAACTCCACGCCCGTGACGCGGGCGGTGTCCGGCAGGTTGTAGGTGGTGGACAACCGCCAGCCGACGTAACGCGGATCGAGGTCCAGGGCCTGCAGATCCTGGGCCGTCGCGAGTTTCACCACGTCGCCGAAGAAGTTCTTGATGTCCTTGCGGAACACGCCGGCGCTGAACAGGCCGCCCTGCGCCGTGTAGTATTCGAGCGACAGGTCGTAGTTGTCGGCGATCCACGGCCGCAGACCCGTATTCCGGATCGTGATACGGCCGGGAATCTGGTCCGGGTCCGGCACGTTGTCGTCGAAGTCAGTCTCGTCGATCGTCGAATTCGGAATCAGGTTCGTGAAGTCGGGCCGGCCGTAGGTCTTGGCATAGGCGGCGCGCACGAGGAGATTCTCCTTCGCGTGGTAGGTGAGGTGCAGACTCGGGTAGTAACCGTCGTAACTGCGGTTGGCGCGGAAGCCGCGGTCCTGGCGCGTCAACCTGAGCTCCTCCATCGAGCCGGCCACACCCGCCTCGGGCCGGCGGATGCGGGCGCCGCTCGCCGCGTGGGCGAAGGTGCCGTTGGCGTTGCGCAGCCAGACGGCGTTGGGGTCGAACAGGACACCCTCGCCGCGGGCCTCGGTCTTCTCGTAACGCACGCCGGTGAGCACCTTCAGCCGGTTGCGGAAAAGGCTCAGTTCGGCCTGGGCGTAGAACGCGTTCACGTCCTCCTCCAGCCGCTCCGAGTTGTTGATCCGGAACTGTTCCTCCGCCACCAACTGGGCCGGCGTCTTCGTCCAGAGATTGGGATTCGCCTCGTACGCCTCCCACGCCTTCCAGAGCGAGACATACGGCAGGCTGCCGAACCCGAAGAACTCGGGCATGTTCACGTAGTTGGTCATCCGATACGGGAACGGCGAATCGGGCGTAGCGGCGTTGCCGTCCGGCCCGAGGTACGTCCAGTTGATGCTCTCGCGCCGCACGTCGCGCACCTTCAGGCGGGCCAGGCCGCCGGCCTGCACCGCCGCCTGAAACGGGAGGAACCCGAGCGAGCGGCGGACATCGAGCTTGAGATTGGTCAAGCTGTCGCGAATCGGACGGGGCGTGGATTGCGCGGTGTTCAGCCGGTAGTTGTTCAGGTTGTTCGGGTCGACCGGCTGGTTGTTGTTGTCGAATACCTGAAACGACCACGGCCGAAGCTCGTTGATGTCGCCGAGGGTGACGCGCACGGGGTTGACCGTGGTGATGTTCAGGGTGCGGAACCGACCGTCCCGTGTGTCCTGGTATCCGCCTTCCGAATTCGATTTGCCGAAGCCGGCCATGACCCGCCACGTGCCGTCGTCGTAACGGTAACGCAGGCTCGCGGCCTGCGAATCGAGCTTCTGCACGACGGACGCGCCCAGATTCATCAAGGCGACGCTGCCGCGGCCCGTCGCGCCCTGGGTGAACGTGTCGCCGAACGTCATCGCGACGCCGTTCGCCGGGGTCGGCGTGCCATTGGTGCCGGTGCTGTAGGTCATCGAGGCGTTGGAGCGGTCGGAAATGAACTGGCTGCGCTCGAGGCTCAGCGAGAGCACCCCGCTCGGATGCGGCCGCCAGTCGGCCTTGAGGGCGGCGGAATTGCGCTCGTTCACGCGCGCCACACTGATGAACTGGTGGCTCGAAAGGTACGGCCGTTCGAGGGAGCCGCCCGTGCCCGCGCCCGTGGTCGTGTAACCCTTGGTCGAGCGCTGCTGCTCGATGAACCGGCTCTG
>JBEIHL010000320.1:0-4979 GCA_040381375.1 Opitutaceae bacterium | reverse complement strand
TTCACCTCGTTCTCGCGGATCTTGAAGATCTACGGGGCGCTCTTCCCTTCGGCGGCGAGCGCCCGCCCCCGGGCCATGAACGGATCCAGCTCCTTGTGGTAGCAGGCCACGCTGAAACCTTTCTGTTTCGGATTGTCCGCGAGGCAGACGAAGTTGTTCGTGCCCTGGCGCAGCGTCACGACCTTGCCGTTCGCAGCGTAGCCGAGAATGGTGGCGGCGGCGCGTTCGGCCGCGGGCGCGGCCAGCACCGCGGTCTTGATCTGCCATTCTGCGGTGGGAGGCTCGGCGGCGATGGTCAGAGCAGCGGTGGCGAAACCGAAGAGAACGAATGGGGATTTCATGGCGATGCGACGACGGGTGGAGCGGGCTGGGCAGGTGGGACGTTCAATCGGGCGGAGTTTCAACCCGTGCGATTGACCGGGGAGACCGGGGCGGGAACTGGGCCGTATTCGCGGGCGGTTTGTATGCCCGGCTGCGGGATCGGGTAACGTCCGTCGGCCTCGGGCAGCAGCGGCGCGGGCGAATTCACGGTCAGCGTGTCGATTCCGGGCGCGAACTCGTGGTCGCAGTTCAGCATCTCTTCGTAGGTGATGATCCGGCCCGTGTGCGCGGCCATCCGGCCCATCGAGGTGACGAGGCTGGCCTCGACGCCGCGCTTCACTTCGTTGTACGGCCGGTCCTGCCGGATCGCTTCGATCAGGTCGTCCCATTCCAATTGATACGGACGCGGCTCGGGCTGCGGATACGCCCAGGCGATGTCGGTCGGGATCTTGTTGTGACCGCGGTAGATCTTGGCGAGCGACGGGGCGTGGCCCTTCTCGGAAATAATCGCCATGCCTTTGGTGCCGTGCGCGGTGCTCGAATGCTCGGCGTAGGCGCCCGTGATGCAGCGGCCTTCGAGAAAGAGTTTGGCGCCGTCCGCAAACGTGTACTCGGTCGAGTAGACGTCGAAGTTCTGGTCGACGTTGTTGCCGCGATAGTGCCGGCCGCCGCTCGACTGCGCCTTCACCGGCCAGGCGCCCTTCATCCAACTGCACTCGTCGATGTTGTGAATGTAGAAATCGCTGTACGCGCCGCCGCTCGCCCAGAGGAAGCTGTGGAAGCGTTCGATCTGATACATGAGGTGGCTCTTCTCCGGCGGCTTCGGCGGCGAGGCGAACGACCCGACGGGTCCGTGCAACCGGTACGCGCGCATCATCAGCAGGTCGCCGATCTGGCCCTGCTTGATCCGGTCGGCCAGTTCCTCGCGGGCGCGGCAGTGGCGACACATGAGACCGACGCCGACCTTCAGGTTCTTGCGCGAGGCCTCCTCGCCCAGCGCGAACATCTTCTTGCTCGTCGGCCCGTCGACCGTGACGGGCTTCTCCATGAACACGTGCAAGCCCTTCGCGATCGCGTACGTGAAATGCACCCAGCGAAACGCCGGCGGGGTCGCGAAGATCACGACGTCGCCCGGCTTCAGCACGTCCATCGCCGCCTTGTAGGAATCGAGTCCGACGAAGCGGCGGTCCGGCGGAACGTTCATCTTGCCCTGGTCCGGAAACTGTTTTGCCAGCCGGTCGTGCGACGCGGTCAGCCGGTGCTCGAATACGTCCGCCATCGCGACGAGCCGGATCGGGCCGCTGGTCGTCGACAGCGCCTGGCCGGCGGCCCCGGTGCCGCGGCCGCCGCAACCGACGAGTGCGACCTGAATCAGGTCGCTGCCGGCGGCATGCACGTGGGGCAGGGTGGCGCCGGCGAGCGCGGAAACCGCGGCGAACTGGCCGGAGCGTTTCAGGAAATCACGGCGGACGAGCGGGGCCGGGGGCGGAGTGTTCATGGTCGCACGACAGGGGGCGGGGCAGGAGTGCCGTCGGATCGTCCGGCGGTCGGCTTTCAGACTGCGCGGGTCCGGCGGGAAGGACAAGGTTTCTCCACGCTAGGGAGAGGGGCCGCGCCGCGGAATCGATGGGTGTTTTCCTCCCGTCGCCCGACTGCTCTGGCCCCTTGACGGAGCGGCTCAATTGCATATCCGTTCGGCTGATGTCCCACCAGCTTCTCCAAGATCGCGCCGCATTGTATGTGGCGGGGGCCTTGACTGCTCCCGAGCGGGAGAGCTTCGAACTGGTGCTGGAGTTTCAGCACGAGCTCCGGGCGCAGGTGGCGCGCCTGCAGGAGGTGGGGGCCCAGGTGTTGCTGGCGCGGGTGCCGCGGCATTCGGTTGCGCCCTCCGGTCTAAAGAGCAGGATTTTGGAAGCGATCGAGTCCCAGCCCCGGCAATCACAGCCGGATTGCCTCGTGGTCACCGGGCCGAACGGCCTGGTCGAGTGGGCCAATCCGGCGTTTTCCGCGATGTGCGGTTACTCCCTGGCGGAATTGAAGGGACGCAAACCCGGCCATCTGCTCCAGGGGCCGGAGACCGATGCGGCCGCCGTGCAGCGGATTCGCGACGCGGTGAGGGAGTGGCGCGCCTGTCGCGAGACGCTGCTCAACTATCACAAGGACGGTTCGCTTTACCGCGTCGAGGTGGCCATCACGCCGATCTTCGACGACGAGGACGAACTGCTTTGGTTCGTCGCCAAAGAGCGGAAGTTACCCCGCTGAGGGCGGGCACGGGAAAAGGGGTCAGGGTGTTAGACGCCCGGCTCTTTGGCTGGTGGCGGGCCCCGATCCGAGCGACCTCAAGGCCTAATGGGGCAGCGCCCCAGCCCGACGAGACCTGAGCAGAAAGATCCATCGCGAAAACGCGGAAGGACGAAAACGCGGAGGCGAAAGCCGAGCCATCACTCCACACGACTGGCTTCCGTGTCTCCGCCTCTCCGTGCTTCCGCGATTGGTCTTCTACGACGCCGAGTCAGACTTTGACTTCCGTGGTCAAACTTTGGCTAGTGAAGGCCTCTGGAGTTGCGTCACCGATAATCGGCGCCGGTCAGGCTTTCGAGGACCGACTGCTGCCAGGCGCGCAGCTGTTGTTCGAGTTTCGCGGCGACCGCGGGCTCGGATTTGATCAGGTTGTTTTTCTCCGCGGGATCGCGGCGGAGATCGAAGAGCTCCTTGCCGCTGTTCCGCTCGCCGTCGACCACGAGCTTGTAGCGGTTGTCCACGATCGAGCGCGGGCCGGCGAAATCCTCTTCGCGAATATCCGGGTGGTGGAAATTCTGGAAATTGCGCGTCGCGGTGCCATCGGGCCCCAGCTTGGCGAGCGGAGTCGTGCCCTTCTGCAGTTCCGGGTTGATGTAGGGCTTGCGGGCTCCGGCGGTGTCCGGCCGGGCACGGGCGCTCCAAAAACCGATGGGCGAAGGCCGCTCCACCATGCGGCCGGCGATAAGGGGCTGCAGGCTGACGCCATCCAGCGGACGCTTGGGCAGCGGCTGGCCGGCGAGGTCGCACAGGGTGGGCAGGATGTCGCTGGTGACCGTGTTGACGTCGCTGACCTGGGGGCGGCTGATTTTCGCCGGCCATTCGATCACCCCGGCGACCCGAACGCCCCCCTCGTAGATGTCGCCCTTGTGCCCGCGAAACGGCACTGTGGCGACGGCCTCCTGCGGCGTTCCGTTGTCGCCGCAGTACCAGAGCAGCGTGTTTTGCCGGAGTTCCTCGCGACGCAGGTGGTCGCGCAACTGGCCGATCGAGCGATCCATCGCGGTGATCTCCGCAAACCGCTCCCGCAGGACGTCGCGTTGCAGCCGCATCGTGTTGCGGCCGGTTTCGTTGGAGGTAAGCCGCACCTGCCGGGCGCCAAACGTCGCGGGCAGGTTGTCGTACAAGGCGAGATCCTTGGGCAGAGCCTGGTAGGGTTCGTGCGGCGAGCCGAACCACACCACGACGAAGAACGGCCGGCCGGCGCGTTTGGCCCGGTCGATGAAGCGGAGGGCTTCCGCGATGATGATCTCGGAACTCTCACCCTTGAACTGCTCGGGCGGACCGCCGTTGCGTGAGAGGTACGGGTCGAGTTCGAAAAAATTATCGTGCGAAACCCACTCCTCGAAACCCATCGCGCCCGGATTGGTGGGCGACGAGGCCTTCACCGGGCCGAGGTGCCACTTGCCAAAGTGTCCGGTCGCGTAACCGGCCTGACGGAGGATTTGCGCCACGCTGATCTCCTCGGGGCGCAGCGACCAGCCGGGCGAGAAGATGCCGTAGCGGTTGTGATGCCGTCCGGTCATCACGGTCCCGCGCGTCGGTGAACAACTGGACCCGGCCGAGTAAAAGCGGTCGAGCCGCAGGCCGGTGCGGGCCATTTCGTCGAGCGCCGGCGTCTTCAGGTAGGGATGACCGTTGTACCCCGTTTCGTCCCACCCGTGGTCGTCGCCCATCAGGAGGACGAAGTTGGGTCGATCGGCGGGCTGGGCGCCCGGCGCGGTGCCGGCCAGGACGGAGGCGAACGTGACGACAATAATGCTAACCAGGCGATGGAATCTCCTGGGGTACGGCAGGGGTGAAGGCGCGACGGCGAATGGGAGCGAGTCAGGTTTCGGACGGGCGGGGCGAGGTTCGCGACGGCGGACGCTGCGACGGGGACACCACAATCTCGATGTAGACGGTGGTGGCGCCTTCCTGCGCGACGGTGTCGATGGCGCTGGCGACGGCATCGAGTGAGCGGGCGGTGGCCTGCTCCCCGCTCGGTCCCACGCGGCACGAGAACGACCACCAGGTGAAGCCTTCCGGCAGCGGCTTGTTGCGCTCGCGTCGGACATACTTGTTCACCTCGTGTCGGATCTTGTCGCGCACGCGGGCGTCGTCCTTGCCGGGCGCTTGCAGGGGAAAGGTCTTCTTCATTGGGGCTGGAACGTTGGGCGACCGCGCGGTGAGGCAATGCGAATCAAAAAGCCCCGGGAGCCCCGGAAGACCCGGAAGACGGAAGAAGATCTCGAAGCGGGTTAGACGGAGCGGGTGTTTGTTTGGTCGGGTTGGAATGTACGCACGCCTAGCTCCTGGGGTCGCTTTACTCCTTACCCGATGTCCGACAACGAAGCCGCGGAAAAACCACTGAGCACGGG
>JBEIHL010000319.1:0-4985 GCA_040381375.1 Opitutaceae bacterium | reverse complement strand
GAGGTCGGAGGGTCATGGTGGATAAAGCGGGTGAATCAACGCCCGGCTCCGGGCGTGTCGCCGTCCGGAGCGGCCGGCGGCGTGCGGCCGAGGCGAAAGATGACGATCACGGCGGCGGCGGCGAGCGCGGCAACGATAAACGCCCCGGCGTTCATCAGGCCGCGCGTCGGATAGGCCAGGATCGCGTAGCCCAGCGACCCCGACATCAACGCGTAGTAGACAAAGGGGAAAAGCGTCTTGCGGATCACCGCGCCCTCGCGACCCACCAGACCCACGACCGCCGCGGCCGCGACGACGTTGTGGACGCAGATGATGTTACCCGCCGCTCCGCCAACCGCCTGCAATGCCACGATCCACGCCGAGTCCGCGCCGATGCGGGTGCCCATTTCGAACTGGAAGAGCGAAAACATCATGTTGCTGACGGTATTGCTGCCCGCCACGAACGCGCCGAAGCCGCCGATGAACGGCGCAAAGATCGGCCACGCGGGACCCGCCAGCGCCGCGATTCCTTCCGCCAGCGCGATCGGCATCTTGGCGTAACCCGCCGCGCCGCCATCACTGTTGATGAACACCTGGACCATTGGCACCGTGAACACGAGGGCGACCGAGGCGTGCACGATGGTGCGCGCGGACTGGCGCCAGGCCCGGGCAAACGCGGCACCGCTCATCTGGTGCAGGAACCAGGTGATGCACGCGACGACGATGAACACGGTGCCCGGCAGATACAGCGGTTCCACCCGGGCCGAGATGCCGGAATCAAAGATATTGGGCAGGCCGATGCTCCATGACCGCAGCACGGCGCCGAGCGACTTTTTCGCTGCCCCGAACCAGCTCTCGAAGAACGGCAGTTCGCGTAGCCGGGTCAGCACGAGCAGACCCGCAACCAGCACGTAGGGCAGCCAGGCCTTCAAAAGGCTCATTTCCCCGCGGTGGTGCCGGATGTCGCGCACCTCCACGTAACCGGTCCACTCCGGATCCCAGTTCTCCTTGCGGTCGAAATCCCACGGCCGTGCGCGATCCGGCATCAGCCACCCGGCCTTGGCGGCGGCGATGACGATCCCGAGCCCGATCAGGGAACCGACCATGGTGGGAAACTCCGGGCCGAGCAGGTGGGCGATGGTCACGTACGGCACGATCATCGCAAGGGCGGCGAAGAGCGCGAACTTCCACACCGCCAGCCCCTCCGCGAACGACCGGCGCGGGCCGAAGAAACGCGTCATCAGCGCCACGACGAAGAGCGGTATCAGTACTCCGGTGACACCATGCAGGATCGCGACCCGGCCGCCGATGAGCCGCAGGAAACCGTGCCAGTCCGCGGCGTGGGCCTGCGCGAAGGCCGCGACCGCGGCGTCACCTGAAAGCCCGGCGTTGACGCCGACCAGGATCGGCGTGCCGACCGCGCCGAAGGAAACCGGCGTGCTCTGGATGATCATGCCGGCGAGCACCGCCGCCATGCCCGGAAAGCCCAGACCGACGAGCAGTGGGACCCCCACGGCCGCCGGCGTACCGAATCCGGCGGCGCCCTCGATAAACGATCCAAACAGCCAGGCGATGATGATGACCTGGATGCGCCGGTCAGGCGTGATGTCGGTAAACCCGCTGCGGATCGCGCGCATCGCCCCGCTCTCCTGGAGCGTGTTGAGCAGCAGGATCGCACCGAAGATGATGTAGAGCAGGGTGGCCGCCACGACGAGGCCGTTGACCGCGGCTGCCGCCACCCTTGCGAACGAAACCTGCCAGACGAAAAGCGCGAGGCCGGCCGCGACGATGAAGCTGACCGGCATCGCGCGGCTCGCCGGCCAGCGCAGCCCGACCAGGAGCAGACCCACCACCGCGATGGGCAACGTCGCCAGCAGGGCCTGCGAACCGACCTCGAGGACGGCAAATGCAGGCAGCGAGCCGAGGCAGGATTCAAGCAACACCGGAAGAAGCGGGAAGGAAGTCATCGCAGGGCTGGGGAAAAACGAGAACTCGCGGGAGGGTCAGCGGGGGGATCCGGACGTTTGACGGGCGAGAGTGCGGTGTCGATGGAACGGAGCGCAAGCCAGACCCGTCCGGCTCCTCGCGGTCACGGCCTCGATCACGCTTCATATTCCTTCTTGCGTATATTCTCTTACGGACATGCATTCCGTCATGGAGCTGATCAAGATCTACGAATGCCTCTGCGACCTCACGCGGCTGCGGCTGATCCATCTCCTCCAGGAGGGACCACTCTGCGTGTGCCATTTCCAGGAAGTGCTGCGCGAGCCACAGGTGAAGATTTCCAAGCACCTTTCCTACCTCCGTGAGCGCGGTCTCGTCGTCTGCGAGCGGCAGGGCAACTGGATGATCTACGCGCTGCCGCCCAAACCCGACCGCGAGCTGGGCTCGAATCTCGCCTGCCTGCAGGACTGCGCGCAGGAGAATCCTGTTTTTCGCGCCGATCGGGCCCGGCTGAAGAAACTCGCACCGAAATTCGCGGAGACCAGCCCGTGCGGTTGCCGCCCCGGCGAGCGCGGCTGAACCGACCTCCCCATGTCCACGACCAAACCGAGCGTCCTCATTCTCTGCACCGGCAACTCCTGCCGCAGCCACCTCGCCGAGGGCATCCTGCGGGCGGCCGCCGGGGATGTTCTCACGGTGCACAGCGCCGGCTCGAAGCCGGCCGGCTACGTGCATCCCCTCGCCGTCCGGGTGATGCAGGAGATCGGCATCGATCTCGCCGCCCACTCTTCGAAGCACATGAACGAATTCCTTTCGGCACCGGTCGAGACGGTGATCACCGTGTGCGGTAACGCCGACCAGGCCTGCCCCGTCTTCCCTGGCCAGGTGAACCGTCATCACTGGCCGTTCGACGATCCGGCGCACGCGACCGGCACTGAAGCGGAGATCCTCGCCGTGTTTCGCCGCGTGCGCGACGAAATCCGCCGTACGTTCGAAGCGTACGCCGACGGCCGGCGCGACGCGTTGAAGTCAAAGGCCACTCAGTCCGGCTGCGCCCGCTGATTTCGCCGCCACCGCTTTCCCCTCTCACCGTTTCGCCTGCCCGCATTCCCATGTCCGATGCCGTTGCCAGGAACATGTCGTTTCTCGACCGATACCTCACGGTCTGGATTTTCGCCGCCATGGGGCTGGGCGTGGCATTGGGACACTTCGTGATCGCCGATCCGGCGGCGTTCTTCGCCCCGCTGACCGTCGGCACGACGAACCTGCCCATCGCGTTCGGCCTGATCCTGATGATGTATCCGCCGCTCGCGAAGGTGAAGTATGGACAACTGCCCCGGGTCTTCGCCGACACCCGCATCCTCGGACTCTCGCTCGTGCAAAACTGGATCGTCGGTCCGCTGCTGATGTTCCTGCTCGCGGTCACGTTCCTGCGCGATCGGCCCGATTACATGGTCGGGCTCATTCTGGTCGGGATCGCCCGTTGCATCGCGATGGTGCTCGTGTGGAACGAACTCGCCAAGGGCAGTCGCGAATACGCCGCGGGTCTCGTCGCGCTGAACAGTATCGCGCAGATCCTGCTCTACAGCGTGTTCGCGTGGATCTTCATCACCGTGCTGCCACCCTATTTCGGCCTGGAAGGTCGGGTGGTGGAGATTGCGATGGGGGACATCTTCTGGAGCGTGATGATCTACCTCGGCATCCCTTTCGCGGCCGGCGTGCTGAGCCGGCTGATCCTCGTGCCGCTCAAGGGCGAGGAGTGGTACGACCAGAAATTCATCCCACGCATCTCGCCGCTGACGCTGGGCGCGCTGCTCTTCACGATCGTGGTGATGTTCACCTTCAAGGGCGACGCCATCGTGGAGTTGCCGCTCGACGTGCTGCGCATCGCGCTCCCGCTCACGCTCTACTTCGTGGTGATGTTCTTCGTGAGCTTCTTCATGGCGAAGAAACTCGGCGCCGACTACCCGCGCGCCACGACCCTGGCCTTCACCTCCTCGGGCAACAACTTCGAGCTGGCCATCGCGGTGGCCATCGCCGTCTTCGGGCTCAACTCCCCCGTCGCGTTCGCCACCGTCGTCGGACCGTTGATCGAAGTGCCGGTGCTGATCGGACTCGTGCACGTCGCGCTGCGCCTGCGTCGGCATTTCGCCGCCGCGCCCGCTTGAGCGAAGGCCGGCGAGAACGAATCATTGGCGCGCGGCTCGCGCTTCGCTCCGCGTTGTGCGTATACTCGTGCGATGCACAAAATCTTCGAGGAGCTGGACTACCAGCCCACGTCGCTCGGCGACCTTTCGCTGCGACGGAAATCGGTGGCCTTGCTCGGCAATCGCGACGTCTACGAGGTGAAGCTCGGCGACGCGTTTCTCATGTCGAGCATGTTCCACGTCGTCGAAGACGCGCTGTCCGACCTGGGACTGGGCGAACTCAACGGCGTCCCGTGCGATGTCGTGGTCGGCGGCCTGGGTCTGGGCTACACGGCGCTGACCGCGCTGGCTCACGCGAACGTCCGCTCCCTGGTCATCGTCGAGTTCCTCCAGCCGGTGATCGGCTGGCATGAACGCGGCCTGGTGCCGCTGGGCGCGCAGTTGACCGCCGATCCGCGCTGCCGCTTTCTGCAGGGTGATTTTTTCGCGCTCGCGATGGCGCCGTCCGGCTTCGTTCCGGGAAGCCGCTTCCACGCCGTGCTGCTGGATATCGATCATTCGCCGTGCAACCTCCTGGATGAGCGCAACGCGGCCTTCTATTCGGCTGCGGGCCTCACCGCTCTCGCCGCCCAGCTTCACCCCGGCGGGGTTTTCGCCATGTGGTCCGACGATGCGCCGGACCAGGAATTCATGGAGCTGCTGATGGCGACCTTTCCCACCGTGCGCGCGGAAGTCGTCCGGTTTCCCAATCCGATCCTCGGCTGCGACTCGGCCAGCACCGTTTACATCGCCATCAAGGCGGCGGACTGATCGGCAGAAGCGGGGTTACGCCCCGCCCCGCCGCGAGGTGGAACATGGGGTCGCGGCGGAAAGCCCCGCCGACAACCCGGACAACGCGAAAACGCGCTCCACGGG
>JBEIHL010000318.1:0-4985 GCA_040381375.1 Opitutaceae bacterium | reverse complement strand
GGCGGCCGCTCCGGCCGTCTCCCAATTGTCGTTGGCTCCATTGGCAATCTGCCGCCCGGCGGAATCAAGGATGGCCAGCGCCGGGTCCGTCAGCGCGCCCTCCACGCCCAAAGGCGCGAGCGCGGGACCGGCGGCCCGGACGAGTACCCGCCGCGCCCCGCCACCCGGCGAGACCGAAAGGCCCGAGAAGAAGGTGGCGTTACCGGTGCCCACCAGTGCTCGCGTCGAGAGATTCATCAGTCGGGCCGAGCCCGAGACGTCGTAGATTTCGAGGATCGCGACACCCTGGGTGTTGTTCACGCCGCTCACTTGAGCGGTGTACGCACCGGGCGAAAGCGTCGCGACGAGGGCGGCATCCGCGCTGTTGTTCGCCAGCGGAAACGCCCCGACCGAGGTCATCGTGGCGGCATCGCCCGCCTGCCAATTGTCGTTGGCCAGCACCAGCGTGTTTTCGCTGTTGAAGAGCTGGAGCTGCGGATTTGTCAGCGCTCCCGTGACATTGAAGGGAGCCTGCGCCAGTCGGGCGCCGACGGCGCGAATGAGAACTTGCTTCGGGGCGCCATCCTGCACCACGAAGCCGGTGATCATGATGTTCGAGCCGGTACCGACCTGCGCACGCGTCGACAAATTGCCGAGACGTTGATTATATTGCGCAGCCGATACAGACGAGGTCGCTAACAAGGCCCAGGCGCAGGTCGCAGCCAACGCTAGGCGGGTGATTTTTTTCATCGGGCAGTTGGATTCCAAATTCCAGGGGTAGGGCTTCAGCTCGGGAAGAGGGGTCTTGCCGAAGTGACCGCACGATGACGCCCAAGTCCAGCGCGCGGTTGCAAGTGCCGCGTAAATAATCGACAAAATATGCGCAGTGGTACTTGGGGGGAATCATCCGGGGTATTCGGCCCGGGCCTGTAGCTTGGTTGCGGAAGGTCAGTGCCCGGCAGGCGCGACGGCGGCCGTAACCGTCTGTCCCATCGAAGCTAGCGATTCAGTGAACCACGCCTCCTGCACGTTGAAGGGTTTGCCGCCCTTGATCCGGGAGAATTCGATGGTGCGCAGGATGTTTTTTTGCGCCTCATCCTCACCCACGACTCCACTTTCCCGCCGCAGCGCACACTCCACCGAGTGCCGCACGCAGCGCTCGATGAGGGCGAGATCGGCGGCATTCGCCGGCGCGGAGCGGGCGAAGTAGCCACTCTTTTGCACAAGGACCTTTTCAGCCCCGATCATCTTGGCGAATTGTTCGCCGAACCACTTTCCGGGATTTACCGCATCGAGTTTCACGTGACCAAACGCATCGCGGGGCACCTCCTGGCCGCGCGCGGTCATCTCCGCGACAATGCTCTCCACGCCGGCGCCTTCACTGATGAACACGTTCACGTTGCCCACGCGTTCCATCACCGCCTTGAGCCGCTGGGCTTCCGCCGCGATGTCGAGTGCGAGCTCGGGCACATACACTCCGTGAACCGCCAGCCGGTCGCGGGAAAGCCCGAGCCCTGCGGCCACCGGCGTCCGGGCGAGACGCTGTTGGTAGTCGCGCGCCGTCGCCGCCGTAAGCCAGCCGCAGTTGCGGCCCATCACTTCATGCACGATCAGCATCCGCGGATTCGCCCCCCACTCGGCCACCACCCGCTCGAAAAAGAGCGCGCCCTGCTCGGCCGCCGTCCACGCGCCGAGGCTCTGGCGGATCGGGATGACGTCGTTGTCGATCGTCTTGGGCAGCCCGATGACGGTGAGCTCGTAATTGTTCTTCGCGAGATAGGCCGCGAGATCAGCCGCCGTCGTGTTGGTATCGTCGCCGCCGATCGTGTGGAGAACATCGACGCCGTCGCGCACCAACTGCTCCGCCGCGACCTGCAAGGGGTTCTGCCCTTCCTTCACCAGCCCGCGCTTCACGCAGTCTTTCACATTGGTGAGCTTGACCCGACTGTTCCCGATCGCGCTGCCGCCATGGCCCCGCAAAACGTGCGCAGCAGCTCGCTCCTCCGGCCCCACCGCGATGCTGTCACCGAGCAGCAGCCCTTTGTAGCCGCCCCGGTAGCAGATGATCTGAATATCACCGGCAACGCTCGTATAGCGCTCGATCAAACCGGCAATCGCGGCGTTGAGGCAGGGCGCAAGACCACCGGCGGTGAGCAGGGCGACTTTCTTGGGACGCATGGTAGAAGCTCAGCCAGCATCGCGCGTACCGCGCAAGCCCGCAGGAATGCGGAATCGTCCCGGAAACGCCACCCAACCTCACACCGGCCTCGCCCACCCTTACCGCTTCCGCCTACGCTTTCCCTCCCCACCTCATGAAAAGTCTCATCCGGAGCCTGCTTCTCCTGTGGCTCGCGGGCCTGTCCCTCGCTGCCGCCGGCCGGTCGGCTGAAGTCATCGGTCCGTGGAACCTCACCGAACTGAAACGCCCGCCGGCGTCACGCTGGCTGAGCCAGACCGGTCCCGTCCACTCGCTCCTCTACGCCGGCGAGAAGTACTCCGGCCGCGCCACGGAGGTCTTCGCCTTCTACGCCTCGCCGGCGACCCTCGGCATCGCACCGGCCGGCGCCACCTTTCCCGGCGTCGTCCTGATCCACGGCGGTGGCGGCACGGCCTTCGCCGAATGGGTCCACCTCTGGGCCCGGCGCGGATACGCGGCGATCGCCATGGACCTGGCCGGCAGCCGGCCGATCGACCCCCGCTACGATGCCGCCGGCAACCCGGTTCCGAACCAAGCCGCCAAACCCGACACGCGCACCCGCCTGCCGAACGGCGGCCCCGATCACGGCCATCCGCAGAAGTTCGACTCGATCGGCGGCGACGTCTCGGACGACTGGCCGTACCATGCCGCCGCGAGCGCAATCCGCGCCCACTCCCTGCTGCGCACGCTGCCCGGCGTGATCGCCGACCGCACGGCCGTCACGGGCATCAGTTGGGGCGGCTACACGACCTGCCTCGTCGCCTCGCTCGACGACCGCTTCAAGGCCGCGGTCCCGGTGTATGGCTGCGGTTTTCTTTTCGAGGGCGAGTCCGTGCAAAAGCCCGCGATCGACAAGCTGGGTGACCGGCGCGCCGCCTGGATCGCGGCCTACGATCCTTCGGCCCTCCTGCCCCGCTGCCGGGTGCCGATCCTATTCGTGAACGGCACCAACGATATTCACTACCCCCTCGACAGCTACCAGAAGAGCTTCGACGCCGTGCCCGGCCGCAAACAGCTCCGCATCGAGGTAAACATGCGCCATGGCCACCCGGCCGGCTGGGCGCCGCCCGAGATCGGGCTATTCATCGATTCATTCTGTCGCGACGGCGCCCCCCTGCCGGTTCCGGGCGCGCTCACGACGGCGGGCACTCGCTTTCACCTCAACTTCAGCAGCGCCACGCCGCTGGAGTCCGCCGTGCTTCATTTCACGACCGACGCCGGCCCGCGCGCCCAACGCACCTGGCAAAGTCTCCCGGCCGTCCTCGGCCCCGGAACCGTCTCCGCTCCCGTCCCACCCGACGAAGCGAACACCTGGTACATCGCGCTGACCGACGCCCGCGGGGCCATGGTGTCCACTCCGATTCAGTTTCGACCCTGAGCCGCGGTTTCGCTGCGCCGCCCTCCCGCGCGTTCACTCGCTCACAGCTCATCCAGGTCGAAGTAGCGCAGCGCGCCGGGCAGCAGGATCGACTTGATGTCGGTCGAATCGTAATTCCGGTTCCGCACGAAATCCGTGAACCGAAACGCCCCGTTCCACTCGCCCGCGGTGAGGCGCGGATCGATCGCCGCGGCGAGCCGGCCGGGCAGGCCCATCCGACCGTGCCCATAAACCCGGACGGGGCCGGCGGAGAATCCCGGCCAGGCCGCCACCACCTCGAGCGCCCGCAGAACTTCGAAGGTCCGCAGCGCCACCAGACTGTCGCCGAGGAACGAAAGGTCGTCGACGAGCTTGCGGTACGTCGTGATCACCCCGTCCGGACGCGCGTTGATCGGGTCGGGTTTCATCGGCCCAACTCCGCAAAGGTTCAGCACCAGGACCGCACGGCCCCGACCGCACTCCTCGCGCACCCAGGCCGCATGGCGGGTGAGCGCGTTCGAGCCGTCGTCCCAGAGCGCAATCGTGAGCGGCAGCGGCCCCTTCGCGTCGCGCGATCGAAACAGCATCCCGAGGTTGGCCAGGCGCGGTTGCGACCACCAGAACCCGACATCAACGACCAGGTCGTCCACCGCCGTGCCGCGCTCGACGAACCGTGGGTTGAGCTCGACTGCGGCGCGACCCGACGTGACGCGCTCGCGCAGCCACTCGACCGCCCGCTGCCGATTTACGGCCGGATCATTCTGCCGCCGGGCCGCGACGATCGCATCGAGCCGCGCCAGGTTCGCTTCGAAAACAAACTCCGCGTTGGGCAGTTCGCCCCGGACCTGGCCGGTCTTGGTCGCAAAGAGTCGCTCGTCGGGGACAGGTTGAGGCGGAAAGACCCCGGGATCGACCTCCCGGCCGAGGAGATGGCGGGCAAAGAAGCGCGCCGCCGCCCGCGCCAGCATCGGCGTATAGGAATGGATCGAGTCGTCCTCGATCAGCTCCAGCGCCGCCCCCTGGTCGAAGAGATTCCAGTGCCGCCGCGCCCGTGTGACCGTTTCCCGCGTGCCTTCGATGGGAAAGAAATCCCAGCGCACCGCGAGCACGCACACCGGCTTGGGCGCCATGGCGAGAAGGATGTCCTCGTGATCATAGCCCGCCGCCGTAAAGCCGAACCAGTTCTGCTCGGCGTCCTGCGGCTGGCCCGTCCACTGATAAGCCGCGCGCGACGTGATGAAGGTCCCCGGCGCCGCCGCGGCAATGCGCGGGTCGGCCAGCATCATCAGCGAAGTCTGGGTGCCGCCGCCGGAATTGCCCGTCACTCCAATGCGCGCCGGATCGACCTCCGGACGCGTGAGCAGATAATCGACGCCGCGCATCGAGTCATGCAGGAAGTACCGTGCGATCTGATCGCCAACCAAACGCGCCTGCGCCCCCGCATGATCGTGC
>JBEIHL010000317.1:0-4991 GCA_040381375.1 Opitutaceae bacterium | reverse complement strand
CCGCGACCATGCCACGGAGCCGTTCGTGGCTGGCCCGCAATTCCCGGACCTGCGCCAGATGCACCAGCAGCCACCAGGCGACGGCGCCGACCGCGATCAGGGCGGCACCTACGATCAACCACGACGCATCAACCGCCGATGCCGCCGCGGCAAGGGGACAGGAGGTTGGGAGTAAAGCGATCGTTGGACTCACTCGTAAACGCTTCGTACAAAATCGCGCCCCCGCGGCGTTGTCGAGGTTGCGTCGTACCCACGGCGAAAATCGGTCGCCCCCTCCCCGGCCGCCGCCCAGCCTCGGCGCATGGCCCTTTCCATCCGTCCCGCGCGTGCCTCCGATGTCGGCTTGATCCTCACGTTTATCCGCGGCCTGGCGGAGTACGAAAAACTCCTGCCTGAGGTCGCGGCGACAGAGGACAAGCTTCGGGCGACCCTCTTTCCGCCGGAGGGACGCGCCGCGGCGGAATGTGTGCTGGCGTTCTGGGACGACGCGCCCGCCGGCTTCGCGATCTACTTCACGAACTACTCGACCTTTCTGGCGCAGCCCGGGCTGTATCTCGAGGACCTGTTCGTGTTACCCGAGCTCCGCGGCCGCGGCATCGGCAAGGCGCTCCTGCTCCACCTGGCGCGTCTCGCCAAACAGAGTGTTTGCGGCCGGATGTAGTGGACCGTGCTCGACTGGAACCAGCCCGCGATCGAGTTCTACGAATCCATCGGTGCCCAACGGAAGCGCGAGTGGCAGATCTGCCGGCTCACCGGTCCGACGCTGGCGCAGTACGCGTGAAACGAGCGTCAACCGCTCGGCGCAGCCGTTTTTTGTTTGGCGCCCGCCTGACCATTGCGTCCCGTTGCCGCGATGCCTCCCACGCCACCCCCCAACGAATCCCTGGCCGAACTGGCCGCAGTTTTGGGTGATGAGAATGTCCGGACCCTGGTGCGAACCTACCTGCGCGAGTTTCCACTCTCGCTGCAGCAGCTCGGCGGGGGCGACCGTCCAACCCGGCATCGGCTCGCCCACAGCATGAAGAGCAACTCGCGGCTCGTGGGCGCCCTGACACTCTCTCAACGCATGGCCGCGCTCGAGCTAAGGCTCGCCGATGCGCAGGGACCGGACGTGACGGCCGAAGACCTGACCGCGATCACCGGGGATTTTGAGGCGGCCATCGTGCCGTTGCGGGCCTTCGTGGGAGCCTGAGCCCATCCGGATCCCAAGTCGGGATCCCGGCGGCCGGCTCACGTATCGACCAAGCCGGCTTGAATGCACCAACGCGTGAGGCTTGCAACCTCCCGCACGCCGATCTTCTCCATTATGTTGGCCCGGTGTTTTTCGACCGTCCGCACACTTAGGTTCAGCTTGGAGGCGATTTCCTTGGACATCTGGCCGGCCGCGACCAGCCGGGCAATCTCCTGCTCCCGCTCCGTCAGCGGCACATCGAGGGGCGGCCGCGATACCGCGAGTCCGCCGGAGCCACCCTTGGCGCGCACCCGGCTCGCAAAAAACATCCCGCCACTCCGCACGGTCTCGACCGCGCTCAGCACATATTCGATTGGCTCGGTCTTATCGACGTAGCCATTGACCCCCAATACCATGAGTTCGGCGGGCAGCCGTTCACTCGGGTGGGCCGTGATCACGAGAATCTTCATCTCGGGCAGCGCCCGACGCACCTCCCGGGCAATCTCCATGCCGTTGATGTCGGGCAGCATCAGATCGACCACGAGCATGTCGGGCTTCTCGCGCAGGCAGTACTCAAGGCCCGGCTTGCCCAGGCCGAACTCCCCGATCACCTCCAGGTCTTTTACCTTTCCGAGCGTCAACAGGATGAGCTGACGAAACATGGTTTCGTCTTCGATGAGAACGGCGCGGAGTTTACGCATGCGTAATGCTATCGTGAAAACTGGAGGAAACTTAAGCCGGAGCCGGCACTTCCGGCAAAACGGATGCCCAGCCGCCGGCCGAATGCCAACATTTTTCATCTTCCAGCCGCTTCATTGATCCGCCGGCCTTCCGGTCGGGCTCGCGGTCGAACCAGGTCGATCGCGCCGCGCCCGGCGAATTTTGTGCGTCCCCGCCGTCACGGCAGTCGCTGGGCCTGCCGCGCCGCCACGTGCAGCCAGACGCGGAACGCCCGGAACTCCTCTGGCAGGAAAACTCTGCGTTGCGTCGCAAACTCCGCAGGATCCCCCTTCCAGGCCCCGGCCAGCAAGGTACGGTGGGCCTCCGGCGACAACCCCACCCAGTGCGGGCAATCCACACAATGCGACCCGCTGATTCGGCCGCGGACCCGGGCCAGTTCCTGCCGCCGACAGCCCCTATCGCGCGCGACTTCACGGTACGAATCGCGGCACACCGTGAACTCCGGGTAAAAACACGCTTTCACAAGCTGGCGCGCCGCTTCCACCAGCAAAGGCTCCTCGATTCCGGCGGTCACCTGCCCCACCAACCGGGCCACCTCCTCCTCGGCCAGGCCGCCCGGTGAGCCGATTTCGCCCGCGACCAAAGGTCGGGGCAGCCCGCGAGTCGCCACCAAGCGACCCAACTGCCCGGCGAAGCGCGCCGCCGCCCCGTCAGGAACCTCCCCGCCGCCCTGCGCACCGAAGCGCGTGACCATCGCCACCACTAGGCGCTCAAACTCCGCTGCGTTCGCATCCATCGGACTTCGAGCCCGCGGCAAACCCCGCGCACTGTCAACGCCCCGGGCAATTGTCATGGTCACAGTGCCATCTGAGCCCCAACTGTACTGGTTTCAAATTCCCCCCGCTACGTCTGCCCACCGCACCAATCCTACGGTAGGCTTTCCCCTTTTCCACGCTCGCCGCTCGCCGCCATGATCCAGACGCTCACCGCCCCCGCCTCCGCTCCGCTGTACGTTGAGCTGGCGCGTTCCCTCGAACAACTGATCGAGCAGGGCACGCTGCGGCCGGGCCACCGGCTGCCGTCGGTCCGGCGGATGTCGCTGCAGCGGGACGTCAGCATTTCGACGGTCCTGCAGGCCTACACGCTGCTGGAGAACCGCGGCTGGATCGAGGCGCGTCCACAATCCGGATACTACGTCCGGCCGCGGCTGCCGCTCGACGTGCCGGAGCCCCGCATGGCGAAACCGATGGCGCGCCCGAGTTACGTCGGCGGGAACGACCTCACCGCGGAGGTGCTCGCCCTCGCCTTCGATCCGTCCTACGTGCCGTTCGGTGCCGCGTGCCCGGACCACAGCCTGTTTCCCACCAAGAAACTCGCCCGCATCCTCGCCGCCGTCGGTCGCAACGATCCCGCGCTGCTCGGCCGGTACGCGATGAACTGGGCCTTCGACCCGCTCGCCCGCGAGATCGCCCGGCGCTACCTGCAGGCCGGCTGCCCGCTGCCCCACGACGAGCTCGTCGTCACGTGCGGTTGCACCGAAGCGCTCAACCTCGCGCTCCGCGCGGTGACCAAGCCGGGCGACACGGTCGCGATCGAGACGCCGGCCTACTTCGGGTTTCTCGAGACCATCCAGAGCCTCGGCCTCAAGGCGCTCGAGGTGCCCACCGACCCGCGCACCGGCATCTGCCTCGCCGCCACCCGCGAGGCGCTCGCCCACCACGAGGTCAAGGCGGTGATAGTGATGCCGAGCTTCTCGAATCCGCTCGGCTCGTGCATGACCGACGAGAAAAAGGCGAAGTTCTACCAGCTCCTGGTTGAGTTCGACCTGCCGGCGATCGAGGACGACGTCTATGGCGACCTGCACTTCGGGGAGCGCCGGCCGAAGCCGCTGAAGGCCTGGGACACCGACGGCCGCGTCATCCTCTGCAGTTCCTTCGGCAAGACGCTCGCGCCGTCGCTGCGCGTGGGCTGGTGCGCCCCCGGCCGCTACCTCGAACGCGTCCGGCGTCTCAAGTTTACGAATACGCTCGGCACGCCCGTGGTGCTGCAAAAGACGGTCTCGGACTTCCTGCGCAACGGCGGCTACGACCACCACCTGCGCACGATCCGCCGCGCCTATCATCACCAGCTGCACCTGTTCTCACAGGCGATCCTTCGGTTCTTCCCCGAGGGCACGCGGCTGAGCCGGCCCGACGGCGGCTTCGTGCTCTGGATCGAGCTGCCCGCGCGCGTCGACACGCTGCGGTTGCACCGCGAGGCGCTGCAGCATCGCATCACCACCGCGCCCGGCGCCCTGTTCTCGGTCAAGGACCGCTACCGAAACTGCCTTCGGATGAACTGCGGCCTGCCGTGGACCGACACCATCGAGACTGCCCTCCGCACCCTCGGCAGTCTGGCCAAGGCCCAGCCATGAACCCGCCCGCCCTGAAGCGCAACGTCGCCATCCTGCTGTTCGACGAAATCGAGGTGCTCGATTTCGCGGGCCCGTTCGAGGTCTTCGCCGTGACGGATGAACTGCGCGGCTACGCGACGTTCAACGTCTTCACCGTCGCCGAGAACATCGGCACGATCCGGGCGCGCAACGGCCTCCAGGTCATCCCGGACTACGCGCGAGAAAACTGCCCGCCGCCGCACGTGCTGATCATCCCCGGCGGCTTCGGCACCCGTGCGCTGCTGCACAAGCCGGCGCTGCTCGAATGGGTGCGCCAGAAGGCCCGGCACGCCGAGCTGGTGATGAGCGTCTGCACCGGCTCGCTCGTGCTCGGCCAGGCCGGGTTGCTCGACGGCCTGCGCGCGACGACGCATCACGAATGTCTGGAACTCCTGCGCACGACCGCGCCCCGCGCGGAGGTCGTGGCGACGGAGCGGTTCGTCGACAACGGCCGGATTCTCACCGCGGCGGGCATTTCCGCCGGGATCGATTGTTCGCTGCACGTCGTCGAACGCCTGCTTGGGGCGGCCGCCGCCACGCAGACCGCCCGCTACATGGAGTACCGCCGGACATGAATCCTCCGACTCGCGACCGCGACGAAATCGCCGGAGCCGCGACCGCGCAGGCAGCTCCAGGCGCGCGTTTGCCCGCCACCCCGCCGGACGCGACGCCTTCGGACACCGGGGCACCCACCCGGCTGGCGCTCGT
>JBEIHL010000316.1:0-4992 GCA_040381375.1 Opitutaceae bacterium | reverse complement strand
TGTCCCCAGGCGGCTGACGTACCACCGAGCCATCCGCAGCGGCTTGAGGACAAGCCGCCCCACCTTTCAGCGCTTTCGTTTTCACCGGTGATTGGAAGGCCAACTGCATCGTTCCGGCTAAGTTAAGGTCGGTTGTCGTTTCAGATCTCCGCCCAGTGGTAATTTTAGGAACGAACCGAATCTCGCGCCCGCTACGCTCAAGACGCCGAGGCGCAGAGGGTCGGAATAGATTCGCGATCGACATGCTTATGTTTCCTCCGCGCCTCTGCGTCTCTGCGCGAACAATCAGCTTAACTTCGCGCCATTCGGGTCAGGCCGCCTTCCCGGAACGCCTGCCGCGGCGAGTCAGCCGCTCGATGGAGGACACGTGTAGCGTGTGAAGTTCGATCAACCCGCCGGAGTCATCTGCGATATGCAATTCGCGTGTCATCGGGAACAGCACGGCGTGATCTGCCGTTGGCACCTCATAGGCGCGACCGCTAGTCGCTACGACTCGGAAAGGCTCGAACGGGGTTCGACCGAGGTACTGTTTGATGCGCGCAAAGATTACGGTCTGGGGTGTGCCCGCCTCCGGTGCGTGATCACTCATGGATGAGGAAAATGTCGGGACGCCGGAGGGTGTCAAACGGAGCGTCCTCCTCGAAATTGGGGGCAAGTCCCGCCGCAATCTTCGTTTTGCACGAGGCTCGGAATTCCCAGGGGGCCGGCACTCGTCTCTTGATGAATCGAATACGTCCCGACCGGGGGCCCGATACCCGCCACGAGCTGATCGGTTTGAGTTGAGCCCGGCGGTTCCTCGCGGCTTGCTCACCTCGAACCCCCAGCGAAGGCCTCTCATGTCCGCGCAAAAACTCCCCGTTCCCGCGATTCCCCGTCGCTCCTTCCTGAAAAAATCCGCCCTCGCCGGTGCGGTCGTGTCGCTGCCGCTCATCGTCCCTTCCCGCGTTCTCGGCCGCGGCGGCGTGGCTCCCAGCAACCGGATCGTGCTCGGGGGCATCGGCATCGGCCCGCGCGGGAAACAGGTGCTCGCCTCGATGATGGCGGAGAAGGATGTGCAGTACGTCGCCACCTGCGACGTGCAGGCGCGCATGCGCGACGAGATCAAGGCGATCGCCGACGCCAAGTATGGCAACCAGGCCTGCCGGACGTACGGCGACTTCCGCGAGCTGCTCGCGCGGCCCGACATCGATGCGGTGCTGATCGCCACGGGCGACCGCTGGCACGCGCTCGGTTCGATTCTCGCGGCCAAGGCCGGGAAGGATGTTTACAGCGAGAAGCCGTGCGGGCTCACGATCGGGCAGTGTCAGGCCTTGGCGGATACGATCCAACGCACCGGCCGCGTCTTCCAGGCCGGGACCCAGCGGCGCAACGTGCCCAACTTCCAGTTTGCCGTGCACCTGGCCCGCAGTGGCAAGCTGGGCCGATTGCACACGGTGCACGCGTCGATCTACAAGCTCGAGTGCAACACCTCCTGGCTTCCCGCCGAGCCGGAGCCGCCGAAGGATGTGATCGATTGGGACATGTGGCTCGGCCCCGCGCCGTGGCGGCCCTACAACAAAGCTTACGTCGTCGACCGACGCTGGCGCGGCTACTACGACTTCGATTCCGGCGCGAAGCTGCTCGACTGGGGTGCGCACACCGTCGACCTCTGCCAGTGGGCGAACCAGGCCGACACCACGGTGCCGGTCGAATACGAGCCCGACGGGGGCACGGTGTACGCGAAGTATGCGAACGGCGTGAAGCTCGTGATGCGGCCCGAAGGCTGGATCGGTCAGCCGCCCGTGGCGGCGGGCGCGGCGAACTTCGCCGTGGGTTCAACCGGCACCTGCCCCGTGCGCTTCGAGGGCGACGAAGGCTGGGTGGAGACGGGCGACAACGGCTCGATCGAACTGCATCCGGCGTCGCTGCGGGCCGAGTGGAGAGCGTTCACCATGCGCGGCACCGATCCGGCGCAGCACACCCGCGAGTTCCTCGACTGCGTGACGTCGCGCGCGCTGCCGGCGGCGAATTTCAAGGTGATGCGCCATTCGCACATCGCCTGTCACGCGGCCGCCATCGCCTGGCAGCTCGGACGCAAGGTCCGGTTCGACCCGGCGAAGGAAGCCTTCCTCGGCGACGACGAGGCCAACCGGATGCGCACGCGTGCGATGCGGGAGCCGTGGCACGTGTGACGAATGTTCAGGCCTTCAACAGGAGATCGCAGACAACGCAGAGATCGATCCAAAGAAGAGGCGTGTGGAACCTTTGGCTGGTTTCCGTGTGCTCGGTGTTTTCCGTGGGCCCATTCTCCGGGTCGAGCTCTGCGCCCTCCGCGATCTCCTGTAAGTCCGCTTGAGTTTCCTTCATGATGAAAACCCGAAGCACGCTTCTGCTAATCGGCCTCCTGTCTGCTCCATTCCTCGGAGAAGCCTTTGCCGCCAGCGCCGATCCCGCGAAGTCGCGGCAGCTCGTCACCGTGGTGCAGTCCAGCCCGGACCTCGCCGAGCGTGCCCGGGCCTTGCAACAACTGGCGCTGGTCGCCACGCCCGATTCGATTCCAGCGGTCCTGACGTTGCTCGACCACGCCCAGCTCGGCCAGTACGCGCGCGACGTGCTCGAAGTCATGCCCGACCCCGCGGCGGCCGACGCCCTGCGCGCCGCGCTCTCCCGCCTCCAGGGACCTGCGCTCATCGGTGCCGTCAACTCCCTCGGCCAGCGGCGCGATGCCGTCTCGATCGACGTCCTGGCCCGGATGGCCGGTGACTCCAGCTCGCCAGCCGCGCCGGCCGCGCTGCTGGCGCTCGGCCGCATCGGCACGCCCGAGGCCGGGCGCGTTCTCGAGTCTGCCCTGGCTCGTGGCCCAGTCGGATTGCGCGCTGCGGCCGCCGAAGGGTGTCTGCTCGCCGCGGAGCAGGCGATGGCAGAGGGACGCATCGCCGCGGCGCGGGCCCACTATGACCTCGTCCGCCGGGCCGACGTGCCGGCGCCGTTGCGCGTGACCGCCACGCGGGGCGCCATCCTTGCCGGGGGCGCCGCTGGCCTGACGCTGCTTTTGGAACACCTGCGCGGCGACGACCCGGAGCTGCGCGACATGGCGCTGCGAACGGCGCGTGATCTGCGCGAACCGCGCACGACATCCGCGCTGGTGTCCGAGTTGGACCGGCTGACCCCGCCGCTGCAGTCACTCGTGCTAGCCGTGTTGGTCGACCGCGCGGATGCAGGCGTGACGGAGGCGGTCGAGGCCCGCGCGAAAAACGGACCGGACGAAGTCAGGGTGTCCGCGTTGCATGCCCTGGGCCGGATCGGACGGAGTGCAAGTGTGCCCTTGCTGCTGCAGGCGGCGCGCCGGCCCGAGGGCGGACCGATCGCGGACGCCGCCCTCGCCAGCCTGGCGCGCATCGACGTGGCGGATACGGATACGCGGATCCTGGAGGGTCTGACTTCGGCCGAGCCGGCGTTGAAGGTCCGGCTGATCGGTGTACTCGGCGAACGCAAGGCGGGTGCGGCCATCGACGAACTGCTCCGGATCGCGGCGGGAGCGGATGCCGCCGTCGCTCAGGCGGCGCTGCGGGCGCTGGGGCTGGTGGCGACGCCGGACCGGCTGCCGCAACTGATCCAGCTCGCGATTGGGGTTCGGGACGATGCGTTGAAGACCCTCGCGGACCGCGCGATTGTGACCACGGCGATGAAAGTGCTGGAGCCCGACCGTCGTTCCGCGGCCGTCGTGCGCGCGTTCCGTGAAACGGCTGATCCGGGTGCGAAGGCCGCGCTGCTGCGTCCGCTCGGCGCGATCATGCGCACGATGGGCGGCAACCATGAGGCGTTTTTTGCCGTGCAGGCCGCACTGAAGGACTCCGCGCCGGGCGTGCGCGAGGCGGCCGTGCGCTGTCTCGCGGATTGGCCCGACGCGGCGCCGACGACAACCTTGCTCGCGCTGGTGCAGCAGCCGGACATCCCGCCGGCGTCACGCGAGGTTGCGCTGCGCGGCGTGATCCGGATGGCGACGGAGGTAGCGTCCGGACGCGAACGCTCGCCGCTCGATGCGCGGGCCGTTTTCGGCGCGGCGGCGGGCGCGGTCCGAACCGGCGAGGAAAAGATGATGCTCGTCGCCGGCCTGGGCAGCCTCCGGCATCCCGATGCGCTGCGGCTGCTGCGCCCCTATCTCGCGGATCCGGCGGTGCGGGCCGAGGCGGCGCTGGCGGTGGTGCAGGTGGCGCCGTTTCTCGGGACGGGGGACGAGGCGGGCACGTTGAAGGAAACGCTGGCGGCGATCGTGGCCTCGGAAACGGATGAGGACGTGCGACGCCGGGCCACGCGGCTGCTCCGGGGCGAGGCGGCGCCGGCGCCAAAGAAGAAGAAGGGAGGTCCGGCTGCACCCGCGGCACCCGCGTTGGCGGCGGGGCAATTGTTCAATGGCCGCGATCTGGTCGGTTGGGACGGCGATCCGGGCGTGTGGCGCGTGCGCGACGGGGTGATCGTTGGCGGCTCGATGCTGGGTAATCCGCGCAACGAGTTCCTCGCGACGAAGCGTCGTTACCGAAATTTCGTGCTGACGCTCGAGTACAAGCTCGTGGGCACGGAAGGATTCGTGAACGGCGGCGTGCAGGTGCGCAGCGTGCGAATCGCGCAACCGCCGAATGAGATGAGCGGGTACCAGGCCGACATCGGCGCGGGTCACTCGGGGTGCCTGTACGATGAGTCGCGGCGGAAGAAATTTCTCGCGCGGGGCACCGACGAGCAGATCAAGCGGCTCGAGCAAGCGGGCGACTGGAACCGTTACGAAATCCGCGCCGAAGGTCAGCGGGTCGAAATCACGCTCAACGGGGAGAAGACGGTCTCATATACCGAGACCGATCCCAGCGTCGTGGCCGATGGCTTGATCGCGCTGCAGATCCACGGGAACTGCAGAGCGGAGATCGCGTTCCGAAACCTGAAGATCGAAGAGCTGAGGTAGAGGATAGGTTAACCACGAAACACACGAAATACACGAAAGCTGAGCGGGAGCTTTCGTGT
>JBEIHL010000315.1:0-4998 GCA_040381375.1 Opitutaceae bacterium | reverse complement strand
CTCCCCGGGGCAAGGCAGACCGTCCTACTTGTTCTCCGGTTTCTTCTTCGCTTGCGGGGTCCCGGGCTCCACCAGGTTCACCAAGTACGTCATGGCGCGAAACGGGCGCAGGATCGCGTGGCCGATCAAGATCGGGTCCACGGACTTTCCCTTCTCTTCCGGCAGGCGGGCCATCAGCGGGATGAGTCCGAGCGCGCCCACTACGACGCTGACGAAAAACCACTGGAAAACCGCGGTGTCGATGCCGGGCCCGGCCCCGACATCCGACTTCAGAAAGAGTCCCCACACCACCGGCGACAGCCCGCCGATGCAGGCCGTGACGGCGCCATGCACCGAGACCACCAGCGTGCGCTCCTCGGCGGAGACGATCTTCGGCAGGTAGTTGAGATTGGCGATCGACCACGTCGCCACGCCGAGACCGAGCAAAAAATACGCCACGTAGATTCCGATGATGCCGCCAAATCCGTTCTCGAGGTAGAACCACCAATAAACGCCCACCACCGCGTGGAGGGCCAGCCCGAGGAGGAAATAAGGCCGCGCGCCGGTCCCATCGATCCGGCGCCGCAACACCCCGGCCGCCACCATGACGCCCGCGTAGCGCAGGACTTCGAACAGCATGATCTGACCCGTCGCGAGCTGCGGCCCGACCTTCAGATAGTACGCCGCAAACGGCGGTATCGGCGTCGCCAACACGGCGCACACCGCCGCCAGCCAGACATAGCTGCGAAAAGTCGATGGCGCGAACAGATGCCGCGGCGTATCGCGCAGGACCGTACGCAGGCTGATGGAGCGCGGCCGCTCCGCATCCGGAAGCTGCTTCAACGAATAGTAGCTGATGGTCGAGCCGAGCAGCGCGATCACGTACTGCGCGAGCAGGGCCGGATACACCGGCAACAGCGCAAAGAGGGCGGCGCAGACGAGCAGCGTGCCCACGCCCGCCACGGCCGAGACGAACTGGTCGTTCGCAAAATACCGCCCGCGGATCGCTTCGGGCAGGATGGCGTAGAACCACGACGTGCCCGACGCCGCGCCGATCGAGCGGAACAGGCAGAAGAAGAAAACGCTCCACACCATGGCGTCGATCATCCAAGGCCGCTCCCCGCCCTGCATCACGAGGAGCGCGAGCACCGCCGGCACCCCGAGGAAGAAACTCCGGGTGCGCCAGCCGCCCAGCATCAGCGCCTTGAAGCCGAAGCGCGGCAGCAGGGCGGTTGCGACGATCTGCACGGGCGTGAGGACGAAGACAAACGAGTACGCCAGGCCGACCTGAAAGGGCGACGCTCCGAGTTCCTCGGCGAACAGGACCATCGGCGTCCCGATGCCGATCTGCCAGGCCAGCGCGTTGAAGAATGCGAACACCAACCCCGGCCGGAACGGATGCAGTTCCGGGTCGTGCTTCGCGGTCGGGAAAAGGTTGAATCGCGAAAGCACGAAAGGGCGGAAGCGCGGAATCAGGCGGTGAGGACCACGCGTCGAATCTCGACCTTCGGCTGGGCAAAGTTGACGACGAGCGCGAGCGTGCTGCCCGTGGCCTTGAGATACGATCGCGCGATCGCGAAGTGCACGTCCTCGAGCGCGCGGCATGTCTTTAGCTCGAGCACCACCCGCCCCTCGACCATGAAATCGAGCCGGTGCTCTCCCACCGGTTGATCGGCATAATACACCACCACCAACTTCTGCCTCTCAAATGCCAGTCCGGCCCGAGCGAATTCGACCGCCACCGCTTCCTCGTAGACCTTCTCGACGAACCCCGGGCCGAGGACGCGATGGACTTCAATGCCACACCCGATGATCCGGTGCGAAAGCTCGGCCTCGATCAATTCCATCGCATTCTTCTCCGCGTTTCCGCCCTTTCGCGTCTCCGTGATTACTTCAGAATCGTCCGCCAGCGCGCGAACTGTTTCGCCACCTGCTTGGGCCCCGGCATGCCGGTGCCTTCCCGCTTGGCCAGCGCACGCTTGAGATCGAAGATGTCCGCCCAGTCCGCCTCGAACGCGGGGTGAATCTGCTGCACGTCCGATGTCGACAGGTGGTCGAGCGCGACGTTGTTCTTCTCCGCCAGGCGCACGACGCCGCCGACCGCGTGATGCGCGTCGCGAAACGGCACGCCCTTCAACACGAGATAGTCCGCCAGGTCGGTCGCGAGCAGCGCCGGATCACGCACGGCCGAGGCGCAGCGCTCGCGATTCAGCGTCATCCCGCCGACCGTCCCCGCCAGCACATCGGCGCAGAGCGCAGTCTGGTCGAAGCTGTCGAACACCGGCGGCTTGTCCTCCTGCAGGTCGCGATTGTAGGTCAGCGGCAATCCCTTCGTGAGCGTGAGCAGCGTATGGAGATTACCCTGCAGCCGGGCCGACTTGCCGCGCAGCAGTTCGCAAGAGTCGGGATTCTTCTTCTGCGGCATCAGCGACGAACCGGTACAGAAGGCATCGGGCAGTTCGACGAACTTGAATTCGGCGCTGCTCCAGAGGATCAGGTCCTCCGCGATGCGCGACATATGCACGCCGAAGAGCGCGCACGCCGCCGCGAATTCGATGAACAGGTCGCGATCGGCCACCGTGTCCATCGAGTTCTGCGTGACCTGCGGCCGGCCGCGGGCATCGACAAACCCGAGCGCCTTCGCGGTGTACTCGCGGTCGATCGGCAGCGTCGTGCCGGCGATCGCCCCGGAGCCGAGCGGGCACCAGTTGGCCCGCGCCGCGACCTCGCCGAACCGGGTCCGGTCGCGATCCAGCATTTCCATCCACGCGAACAGATGGTGCGCGAGCAAGACCGGCTGCGCCCGCTGGAGGTGCGTGTATCCAGGAATAAGTACATCGCGGTTCTCCGCGGCCACCGCCAGCAGCGCCATCTCGGCGGCCTTCACCTTCCCGGCCAGCACGCCGCACGCATGCTTGAAGAACAGCCGCATGTCCGTCGCGATCTGGTCATTCCGGCTCCGCGCGGTGTGGAGCTTCGCGGCGGCGGGCACGCGCTTCGTCAGCGCTTGCTCGATGTTCATGTGCACGTCCTCGAGCCGCGTGTCCCAGGTGAACTTTCCCGCCTCGATGTCGCCCAGCACGGCGTCGAGTCCCGCGTGGATCGCGTCGCGCTCCGCCGGGGTGATGAGGCCGACATGGGCCAGCATTGCCGAGTGGGCTTTGCTCCCCGCCACGTCGAACGGCGCCAGCCGTCGGTCGAAGGAGACCGACTCGCTGAACTGCAGCATCAACTCGGCGGGACCGGCGGAAAACCGCCCGCCCCAGGTGGCGTGGGATGGCTTGGCCATGAACGCAAGAGATGACCGGCCCCCGCCATGCCGCGCAATGGGAAATGTGCCGCCGTGTGCTCCCCGGTCGGCGTACTTGCACTTGCCGCCGTCGACCCGCGCCCCGCACAGTCCCGCCATGGTGCGTTTGGCGAGCGTTTTCCTTCTATCGGTCGGGCTCCTGGCGTCCGCCCGCGGGGCATCCTCCGCCGACCGCCCGGCGGAGGCTTACGCGCAGGTCGAAATCGCCCCGACGAAGACGTCGATCTACATCGGCACGGTGTCGATGTCGATGCCGGCCTTCACGCGCACGGCGGGCACGTATTCATCCACCTACGACGCGAAGGTGATTCCCTTCTTCTTCTCCAACGAAAGCGGCCGGCTGTCGGTCGAGATCAGCGACACGCTGCTGCAGCAACTCGGCCGGGGCGAGCCCATCGAGTTCCATGGCCGGGCCGTGAACGAGTCCGGAGCAGAACGTCGGATCGAAGGCAAGGCGACGCCCGCGGACGCCGCGTCCGGCAAACTCAAGGTACGGGTGTTCGTGTCGCGGCGAATCGAGCTGATTTTCAACACGACCTACCGCTTCCCCGCGGTGCGACCGTGAGATGGAGCGGCCTGCGTGCCCGCCCTATCTCTTGCGCCGAGGCGGGACCCAGGCCGCTGGCTAGACACTGCTTGAACGAAATTCGCGAGGAAAAGCAGCGTGGGGGCACGCTGCTCCACCTCGGACGGCGAACGCTTCGGGTCAGCGGCTCTTCCAGAGCGCACCGATCAGCACGCCGACGCCGAAAGCCACGGCGATCGACTCGTACGGATGCGAACGGATCGCGGCGTCGGTCGACTTCGCGGCCTCCTTCGCCGTGGCGATGCCCTGCTCCTGCCACTCGGCGCAGGTCGTGCGCGCTTTATCGAGTGCCACGGAGAGCCGGGCGCGGGCCTGCTGGGCGGCATCGCTCATGTCGCGCGCCGTCGCCTTGAGCAGATCCTCGGAATCACGCACGACCGCCTGAAGGTCGGCCATGAGACGCTCGCGGGCATGTTTGCTATCGGGCCGGGACATTGTGGGAATATGGACGTCCATGTTGTTTTCCTTTCTTGGTGGTTTGACGGGGCAGAACTGAAAAACGGGTTCCTGGTCCGATACCTGACCCTACGCAGCCGATTGGGTGCCCGCGGGCCGGGGATTTCCGCGAGCATCGCACTGATACGAAGGAGTCGCGCCATCGCTCATGGCCACAAACTCACCCAACCGGCACGCTTTCGCAAGCGCCACCGGCGGAGCTTCGCGGCGTTTCCAGAGCGCCGCGAGCAGGGCGGCGAGAAAGGCGTCGCCGGAACCGACGGTGTCGCGCACGGCGACGCGACGCCCCGGTTCCCAAAACCAGCGACCCTCCCACCAAAGCCCCGCGCCACGCGCGCCGGCCGTGACACACACGTGCGGCAGGTGATGGCGCCCGGCGAACGCGCGCGCGGCGCGGGCCAGGGCGGCAACGGTGCCCACGCGCGCGCCGGTGAGCCGGCCCAGTTCCTCGTCGTTGAGCTTCACGAACCGGGCGTGGCGCACCGCCCAGGCCACCGGCTCGCCGCGGTCGAACGGCTGGCGCAGGTTGATGTCGAGCACGCGGGTCGCGTCCGGCCAGCGGGCGAAGAGCCTCGCCAGGGCCAGGCGATTGGGGCGTTCCCGCAGGGCAAGCGAGCCGTAGACGATCGCAGCCGGCGCGGTGAGGCGGCGGCCGGACCGGGGCGCG
>JBEIHL010000314.1:0-5000 GCA_040381375.1 Opitutaceae bacterium | reverse complement strand
TCCCACCTCGCTCCCTCTCATGAAACTCGCCTCGAAGATCCTCTGTCTCGCCGTCGCCAGCGCCGCGCTCGTGCTCGCGGGCTGCACCAAGAAGCCGACGCGGCCCGACCCGAGCCAGACGGCGCTCGGCCTCACGCCAGGTGGTGGAAACATCAACTCGTCGGTGACCGACGCCTCCCTGGGCGGCGTGCCGGCCGATCTCCTGAGCCGCGGTGAAGGCTTCGACGCCAACAACCAGAACCGCTCGGCCCTCGAGGCGCAGACCGTGTACTTCGATTTCGACAGCTCTGCGATCAAGGCTTCCGAGCGCGAGAAGCTAAAGGCGGCCAAGGACTACTTGGATAAGAATCCTGGATACAAGCTCCTGCTCGAGGGCCACTGCGACTGGCGCGGCACCGCGGAGTACAATCTCAGCCTCGGCGACCGCCGTGCCAACGCCACCAAGCGCTACCTCCAGTCGATCGGCGTCGGTCCCGACAAAATGGATACTTTGTCCAAGGGCAGCCTCGAGGCCGCCCGCAACGCGGATGCCGGCGCGATGCAGAAGGACCGGCGCGTGGCGCTGGTCGTCATCAACCCGTCCGGCGCCCCCGTGCCCGCTGCCGCCGCCGCGCCGGCGCCTGCCCCGGCCCCGCTCTGATCGGACTCCCGGCCCTTACGACTTCACAACGCCCCGGATCTTCCGGGGCGTTTTTTTTGCCATCGGAGACCTCCCTTTTCGCGGCTTAGCCCGACTTTTCCACTGGTGGTTGACCCGGCCTGGTTATTCGCTTTGTTGCAATTCTCCCTCCCGGTTTCGTCTGAGCTCAACGGGTCCAGCCCCCACCCTCCTCCTCATGAAATACACGCTGAACGTTAACGGCCAGTCCCGCTCCGTGGACGTGGCTCCCGACACCCCGCTGCTGTGGGTGCTCCGCGATCACCTTGATTTGTCCGGTACCAAGTTCGGCTGCGGAGTGGGCCAGTGTGGCGCCTGCACCGTGCATCTGAACGGCGTACCAGCGCGTTCGTGCATGACTCCCATCTCCACCGTCGGCCGGATGAAGGTCACGACGATCGAGGGGCTGGCGGCCGAGGCCAAGCAGCTTCACCCGGTGCAACAAGCGTGGTCTGAACTCGACGTTGCCCAGTGTGGTTACTGCCAGGCCGGTCAGATCATGACCGCAGCCGCCCTCCTGAAGGACAATCCGAAGCCCAACGATCAGGACATCGACGGCGCGATGGCCGCCAATCTCTGCCGCTGCGGCACGTACATTCGAATCCGCGCCGGCATCAAGCGGGCTGCTGAACTTGCCAGCGGTGCCAAGGAGGCCACGCAATGAATACCCCCACTCTTTCCGGTCCCGTTGGCCGTCGCGATTTTCTCAAGCTCACCGGTCTCGCTGGCGGCGGCTTGGCGCTGGCGTTCTACATCCGCTCTGGACCGACGGGCCTCGCCGCCACCACGGGTGAGTTCGCGCCCAACGCCTTCATCCGCATTGCTCCCACCGGAGCCGTGACAATCGTCTCCAAGCAGCCCGAGATGGGCCAGGGCGTCAAAACCTCCCTCCCGATGATCATCGCGGAGCAACTCGAGGTTCCGTGGCAGGGCATCACGATCGAACAGGGCGATTTCGATCAGCAGAAGTACGGCAACCAGAGCGCGGGCGGCAGCACCTCCACGCCGAACAACTACGATAATTTCCACCTGCTCGGCGCCACCGTGCGCACGATGCTGGTCGAGGCCGCAGCCCAAACCTGGGGCGTGCCCGCCTCCGAGTGCCGCGCCGAGAATGCCGCCGTGCTCCACCGCTCCGGCAAGTCGCTCAAGTACGGCCAGCTTGTGACCAAGGCGTCCGCCCTCCCGGTACCGGACAAGGCGGCGGTCACGCTTAAGTCACCGAAGGATTACAAGCTCCTCGGCAAACGCATCGCCCAGGTCGACACCAAGGCCATCGTTACGGGCGCACCGCTGTTCGGCATAGACGTGAAGCTCCCCGGGATGCTCTACGCGGTCTACGAAAAATGTCCGGCCTTTGGCGGCAAGGTGGTCAGCGCCAATCTCGACCAGATCAAGACCCTGCCCGGCGTCCGCGATGCTTTCATCCTCGAGGGCAGCGGCAAGGTAAAGGAACTCGTGCCCGGCGTGGCCATCGTCGCCGATTCCACGTGGGCCGCGTTCAGTGCCCGCCGCCAGCTCAAGATCACCTGGGATGAGGGCAAGGTCGCCAGCGAAAGCTGGGACGGCTTCGTCGCCCAGGCGCGGCAAAAGGCGTCGCAGCCGGGCGCCCGCTCGTTGCGCAAGGACGGCAATCCCGACGCCACACTCGCGGGCGCCGCCAAGGTCGTCGAGGCGGAGTACCTGTATCCGTTTATATCCCACGCCAACCTCGAGCCGCAGAATACGACTGCCCACTGGAAGGACGGGGTCATGGAGGTCTGGTCGCCCACGCAGGTCCCGGGCGCCGGAGCGAGCATGGTGAGTCGCGTACTCAAGATTCCGGAGGACAAGATCGTTCTCCACATCACCCGCGCGGGTGGCGGCTTCGGCCGACGCATCAGCGCCGACTTCCTCGTGGAAGCCGCGGCGATCGCCCAAAAGGTCAGTGCGCCGGTCAAGCTCACTTGGTCGCGCGAGGACGATCTGAAGCACGATCATTTCCGCCCCGGCGGCATTCACTTCCTCAAGGGAGGCGTCGATGCCAAAGGCAAGGTCGTCGCCTGGAAGAATCACTTCTTCACCTTCGGCGAAGGCGGTTCTCCGGGCAGCGGTGGCAATCTGAGCGGCGACGAATTTCCCGGCCGCTGGATCGCCAACTTCCAGTCCGAGCAGACCATGTTCGAAACCGGCTGGCCCATGGGCCCCTGGCGCGCTCCGGGCAGCTGCGTGTTCGCCTGGGTGTTCCACAGCTTCATCGACGAACTGGCCCACGCTGGCGGCCGCGATCCGCTTGAACTGCGGCTCGAACTCCTCGGCGACAAAGACATGATGCCCAACTCGGGCGGCGGCACCAAGGGAGGACCGGCGGGCGGTTACAACGTCGCCCGCATGCGGAACGTACTGAAGTTCGCCGCCGAGAAATTCGGCTGGGGCAAAAAGAAGTACGCCAAGGGTCAGGGCGCCGGCCTCGCGTTCCATTTCAGTCACCGGGGTTACATCGCGCAGGTGGCGGAAGTCACGGTGTCGAAGGACGGCCAGCTCAAGGTCGACCGATTCGTCTCCGCCTGCGATATCGGCGCTCAAGTCGTAAATCTCAGCGGCGCTGAGAACCAGGTCGAGGGCTCGGTGATCGACGGCCTCGGCACGCTGATGACTCAGGAACTCAACATCGAACGCGGCCGGGTGACACAGAGCAACTTCACCGATTATCCGTTGATCCGGATCACGGAGGCGCCGATCAAGATCGAGACGTACTTCCTCAAGACCGACAACCCAACCACGGGCCTCGGTGAACCCGCGCTCCCGCCCGTCGCGCCCGCAATCTGCAACGCGATCTTCGCTGCCACCGGCAAGCGCGTGCGGCAGATGCCGCTGTCACGTACCGACCTGCGCTGGGCCTGAGCTCGCCCGACGTCGGTCTTTTTCCCGAAGAGGCGGAGGCATGTGCCTTCGCCTCTTTTTTTGGAGCACCACGCCGATGATCGAGGCGCGCATCGGCGGTGCTTGTGTGACTTCCACGCGAAGTCCGTGTCGCGGAAACTGAATTTCCGGCCAATTGCGACGGTTTCGTGACAGAATAGTGACTTTACCGCGCCAGCCGCAGGCGTGCGTTGACGGACCAGCCGCCCCCGCGCTCCGGTGGCTGCGCCCTTCAACCGACCACCGCCCTCCATGTTCTCCTGCTTCTCCCTCGCTCGCCTAGCGCATCGCGGCACCCGCCCCGGCCGCCTGGCCATCGCAATCATTCTCACGCTCGCCGGAACCCTCTCCCTGGCGGCTCAGTCCACGGGAACCCTGGCTGGGCGTATCACGGATGCGCAAGCAAAGCTCGCTCTCGGTGGAGCACGCGTCTCAGTCGTCGGCACCGCGCTGCAAACGTTCGCGGATCAAGGCGGCGAGTACGTACTCTTCAACGTGCCCACGGGCGCCCAGGCGGTGGAGTTTGGCTACGTCGGCTATGCCGATGCCCGCCAGAATGTGACGGTCACCGCCAATGGGACAACGAAGCTGGACTTCGCCTTTGGCGCCGACGTGGTGCGCATGGAGCAGTTCGTTATCTCGGGCAGCGTGGTCGGCTCCGCGCGCGCGATCAACCGGCAACGCGCGGCGGATACGCTGACCAGCTTTGTGGCGGCGGACGACATCGGCCGTTTCCCCGATCAGAACGCCGCCGAGTCGATGCAGCGCATTCCTGGCGTTGCCCTCTATCGCGACCAAGGCGAAGGTCGCTTCATCGTGGTGCGAGGCATCCGGCCGGACTTGAATACCGTGCAGCTTAACGGTGTCAGTGTCGCCACGCCCGACAGAGGGAACCGCACCCTGCCCCTCGACGTGATTCCGTCCGACGCACTCGGCGCGGTGGAGGTCGCAAAGGTCGCAACGCCCGACAAGGAAATGGACGGGCTCGGTGGCCGTGTGGACTTGAAGACCCGCAGCGCCTTCGACCTCAACCAGCGTGACCTCCAGTTCTCCGCCCAAGGCCAGTACAACCTCCTGCGCGATCGATTGAGCAGCAAGTTCAACGGCACCTATTCCGACGTGTTCAACGGCGGGACGCTCGGCGTGATCTTCGCTCCCACATGGCAGGATCGCCGCATGGGTTCGGACAACTTCGAGGTGGGCGGACCCTGGACGCTCCGCGCGATACCGGGCGCACCGGGCCAGACGGCGTTTTTCAACAACGACATCAACTATCGCGCGTACGATCTGACGCGCACGCGCTACGGAGCCAACGGCGCAGTCGAGTTCAAGCCCGGCCCCAATTCGCTCCTCTTCGTGCGCGGGCTCTATTCCCGGTTTAAGGACGCGGAGATCCGCCAGATCACCACGATTCCCTTTTCCGAAGGCACGCTCACGGCGC
>JBEIHL010000313.1:0-5002 GCA_040381375.1 Opitutaceae bacterium | reverse complement strand
GTGGTTCCGGCATCCGACGTACGACGACTACTGGCGCGCCGAGGACTGCACGCTGCACATCGCGAAGATGAACGTGCCCTGCTTCACCATCGGCAGCTGGTACGACTTCATGTCGGTCGGCTCGATCGACAGCTTCGTCGGCCGGCAGCACCGCGGCGGCCCCAATTCCCGCGGCAAACAGCAACTCGTGCTCGGCCCGTGGCTGCACGGCGGTCTGCCGAAGGGGAACAAGATCGGCGAACTCGAGTACCCCGAGAACGCGCGCTTCGACACGGCCGCGCACCGGCTGCGCTGGTTCGATCACTACCTGAAAGGCATCAACAACGGCGTCGAGCGGGAGCCCGCGGTGCGTTACTACGTCATGGGCGCGGTGGGCGAACCCGGCGCGCCGGGGAACGTCTGGCGCACGGCCGCCGACTGGCCCGTGCCCACCCAGCCGACGCCGTACTACCTGCACGCCGGCGGCAAACTCAGCCCGACGGCACCGACGAGCGCGGCGTCGGTCACGACCTACACCAGCGATCCGGCGCAGCCGATGGAGTTGCCGTACGCCGCCTTCCCCGGCGCCCGCGACGCGCGGGCATTCGAGGCGCAAAAGGACGTGCGCACGTTCACGACGGAGCCGCTGACCGCGCCGGTCGAATGGACGGGCAAGGTGCGGGCGGAATTGTACGTGGCGTCGACCGCGCGCGACACCGACTTCATCGTGCGCATCACGGACGTCTATCCCGATGGCCGCAGCATCCTCATCATGGATTACGTGCGGCGCGCGCGTTTTCGCGACGGCTGGGACCAGGAAGTCCTGATGGAGCCGGGCAAGGTGTATCAGGTTTCCTTCGACGTCGGCTCGCTGAGCCAGATCTTCAATCGCGGCCATCGTATCCGCGTGACGATCGCGAGCACCGGGGCGCCCTTCTATGAGCGAAACCCGCAGGACGGCGGTCCGATCCCGATCGACTTCCCGGCCAATCCGGTCACCGCCACGAACACGCTCCACCACGAACGGATGCACGCCTCGCACCTCATCGCGCCAGTGGTGCGGTAGACGCACCCCCTTGCGGCGGGGCAGGCACTGTCAGATCGACCGCACCGTTCCACCGGCATAGAACCGTGGAAAGATGAGATTTGGTTCGGGAGCGAGATGCCCCTGCGAAACCATTTGAAGCATCAGCCGCGTGAGCCGATGTGAGAAAATGTCCTCGGCCAGCGTGTAGTGCGTGATCGCAGGATTGACCGCCTTGAAGACGTGGTCCTGGTCGCGGGCGATGAACGACACCCGTTCCGGCACCGCCAGCCCGTGCGTAAGCAGGTACATCAGGACGATGTACGCATGCTGGACTTTGGCCACGAGCAGCGCCGTCGGAGCCTCGGCCGATTTGAACAGCGCGTCGAGCTTGGCGCCTATATGGAGGGCGGTGCCATTGTGACGAACGACCGTGGCACTCGCACGTCGCGACGTAGGATGCGGCCCAATGGCCTCGAGGAAACCCTGTTCGCTGGCCAAATCGCCCGCAGCTCCGGAGTCAGGGAGAACCAGGGCAAGCCGGCGATGCCCCCGTCCGAGAAAAATGCCGGCGGCGTGGCGACAGACTGAACGCTGATCGACATCGAGCGAGGGCAGCTTCACCTCGGGGTGGCAGGAGCCCACTACGAGCGTGGGGATGGCGCGCCTGGAAAACCACTGCTGGATCCCCTTGTCGACGGAAAACAGGATGCAGCCCAAGAGGCGGTTTTGCCGCACGAACTCCTCGAGTTTGCGGCGCTGTGAAAATGCGCTGCCGACCGGACAATGCATAACCTCGGTGCCAAAACCCTGTTCCATCAGGTGGGCACGCATTTCGCTGATTCCCCGATAGGCGACGGGCCACCAGCGGGATACCGGCTCCGACGTGACCAGCCCCACCAGCCGGCTCCGCGTTCGCGGAGAATGCGGCGATGCGGCAACCAGTCGGTTGCGCCGGCCCTGCTGGATCTGGATCAGGCCCTCGTGGGCGAGCAAGTGCAACGCGGCGCGAACCGTCGGCCGGCTGATCTGGAACATCTCGCACAGGCGGCGTTCGCTCGGCAGATACTCGCTCCAGGTGCGAGCGGCGATGGCCGTGCGGAGGATATCCGCCGTCTGGCCGGATAGAGTCAGGCGCTTCGGCACGGCTATGAAGGGAGGCGAACTGCTCATGGTCACTTGGCCGCGATAGCAAAGAAGGTGCGACGTGGGCTCGATCCTGGCGCTGGGCCCCGCCCGTTGTCACGTTTGCAAAACCCACCGGCTATGCCCTGCGCGTGCTCACCCTCGATTCCCACCCGCGGCGAATGCGTGCCTCGATCGATCGGGTACACCCGCAGACGACTGGAGGCCTGAAGCGGTCTCTACTCGAACCAGGTGAGCAGCGAAACCGATGGATCGACGACCACCCGGGCGCTGTTCGGAAATGCGTGGTGCACGGCGTCCGCCGATAGCGGGGCATCGGCGGCGGTCAGCGGGTTGACCAGCACCACCCGTCCAGCACCCGCGAGTGCAGCCAGATCCGGCAGATCAAAATCCAGGAGGGCGCCGGGAACGATGAGATCCGAAAGCGTCTCGGGATACTGCCTCGCCCGAATGATCTCCAT
This sequence comes from Opitutaceae bacterium, assembly GCA_040381375.1. GTDB lineage: Bacteria > Verrucomicrobiota > Verrucomicrobiia > Opitutales > Opitutaceae > ER46. The sequence continues at coordinate 2,392 of JBEIHL010000313.1, read as the reverse complement.
GTAGCTCAGCAATGACCGGTCCAGAATCACCCGGCTGATTCCGGGTTCCAACGCGGCCGCATAGAGGGCAATCACGCCCAAGTTTCGCCGGCCCACCACCACCACCCGGCGATTTGCCTCCGGACGGGATGAAACATACTCGTGCAGCGCGAGCAGATCCAGCACGCGCATGCCCGGCATCGTCTTTCCGATCAGGATCGCACGCATGGCGGTGCGGTAGCGTTCCTGCCAGTAGCCGTCGGGCTTTTCCGGCATGACCAACGTTCCGCGCAAGGTGGCAACGGCGACGAGATGGCCGGACTCGACCCACTTCATCACCTCCTGGTCAGGCAGCTGAGCATCCGCGCCTGGAGCCTCGCGGAGCAGCAGCACCGCCGGGCGCGATTCGGACGGACGCACCGGATGGAAGAGATCCAGCTGAAGGCGGATGCCGGGTTCCGGTATCACCTCGACTTTCTCGTGACGGAAACCAGCGAGCGTGCCGCGGTGAATCACGGAGGCCGTCGAGGGCGGGCGGCGCAGATCCAGTTGCAACCGCCTCGCCACGATCTCGCGGGCCCCCGCCGGCGTCGCCGCCTGTTTGATCGTGCGCTGGCTGATCAGCCTCTCCGCGAGTTCCTGATTCACCTCCCGCACGGTTCGACTCTGCAGTGCCGTGACGACGTCGCCCGTCGTGGTGCAGTGCAACGTGGCTGCGTCTTCCGGACGAATATCCGCCGGCTCCCTGACCATTTCGTTGCGGCCGAAGAACCAGCGATCAAACCACTGGCTGGTTGCCTCCCGGCGGGGCTGGGACCAACCGTGGGCGTCGTCGTACTCGAAATACCCCAGCCGGTCCGCTGCGCCCAAGATCGCATAGGCCGGACGGGCCTCGGCGAGCGTGTCCCGTGCGCCCTCAACCGGAAAGAAGTCCCGCGTCGCCGTGAGCATCAGGATCGGTTTGGGGGCGAACGCCACGACCAAGTCGGAGAAGCCCAGCCCGTTCTTGATGAAGTTCGGTATCACCTGCTCCGAATCCTGCGGTCCGGAGGCGGGCAGCCGCCACAGCTTCTCCCACGACGTCCAGTAGCACGAGGGCGCAACGGCCGCCAGACGCGGTTCGACCACGCCCAAAAACGCCGACTGGGTGCCGCCACCGGAGTTTCCAGCCGCACCCAGTCGCCGCGGATCCACATCGCTCCGGGTGAGAAGATAATCGATCGCCCGGATGCCATCCCACAAAAAATAGCGGGCCACGGTCCCTCCCGTCAGGAGGCACTGGAGGCCCGGCATGATATGGCCCATGGCGCGCGGCTTGCCGGTGGGCGAGCGCAGGAACTCCATTCGTTCACCCTGCACCGGCGGATCGTAGGCCAGGACGATGTTTCCCCGCTTAGCCAGGGCGATGAACGCGGACTGGTACGCGGGCAGTGCCTTGCCCACCGCGGCATGCCCGGCGGCACCGAGAATCGCGGGAAACGGACCGCGCGTGGCGGTCGGGACATAGACATTGGCGGTGACGAAAAAGCCCGGCAGGCTCTCGTAGATCAGCTTCTCGACGCGATAGCCGTCACGTTCGAGCGTCCCCGTGATGCGCGCATTCAAGGGTGTGCGCGTCTCCGGAAAGCCGCCGATGGCCTTGATGAACTCCTCCCTGATCAGGCTGGCGCGGGCGGCGACGTCCGCGGGGCTCCTCAGATCCGCCAGTTGCCCGCGGCGGGCGCGCCACTGCTCCTCTGCAATATCCGTCAGATAGTGCTCGAGCGCGTAGCGATCGACGCGCGCCGCCTGCGCTGTATCCGCCGCGCTGAGACGCATCGCCCCCAGGGCGAGGCCGATCAACAGGGTGGGCGCCGCGCCCCGGGTCCGGCGGGAGGGCCGTTGCGAGCGGCTGAGTTTGAGGCTGGGGCAGGCGGAGAAAGGGGTCATGGCGGATCAGGTTGAGAAGTGGATGAACTCGTCGCCCCCGGCGCGCGGGCGCCGGCGTCAGGCAAAAGACAGGCCGAACACCGCGGCCGATTCCAAGTGCAGCCGAAGCCGAAGGATGCGGCCGCGCAGGCTCGCGGGGTTCGCGCCTGATCCAAACGTCAGCGGCAGCCGGACGCCGTCGCCCTGTAGCGCCACCGCCTGTTGCCGGCCGAAACCGGGCAACGACTTGCCGCTGACGTCGCAGATTTCCGCGATCAACCGGCCGCGGGCGGCGTCGGCGTTGAGCTGAATCGCCGTGCCGTTGAACCGGAATGGCCGGGTCAGGAGTTCGCCCCGGTTGGCCCACGCCGACGGCACCGCCCGGCCCGGCGCCACGCGCGCGGGCTCCGCGGCCGAGCCCCCCGTTTGATAACCCACCAGCCGGCCCCGCTTGAGCCGGACTCCGCCGATCTGCCACATGCGGCCGCGTTCCTCCAGGGCGGTC
>JBEIHL010000312.1:0-5020 GCA_040381375.1 Opitutaceae bacterium | reverse complement strand
CCCCCTGTTGACAAGCGACGCACCCTGCTACGTCGCGCCCCCCATCACCTTCGGCAAGAGTAACGAGCACACAGGATTTCCCGGAACGCTCTCGATTTCAAAGGACACCCTGCGCGGACTGCTGCTGGCACAGGCCCGTCAGCTCTGCGCGTGGGGGTTCCGCCATGTCGCCGTCATCAACACCCACGGTGGAAACTCCGCCGTGATCACCTACACCCTCCGCGAAATCTCGGCTGCGCTCGGGCTTCGCTGCGGTGTGCTGGCCCCGAAGGTCGATCTCGGGTTGAGCGCCCAGGAAATGACCTTCGGTTACCATGCCAACACGTTGGAAACCGCCCTGATGCAGGCCACCGCTGGAAGTCACGTCGACATGACTCTGGCCGTCAGCGAATACTGCGGCCTGGCCGATTCCCGGAGAGACCTTCGTCCCGAGCGCGCCCCGGCGACGATGGCATGGATCACCTCCGACCTTTCCCGATCCGGCGTGATGGGCGACGCCACGGCTGGCACGGTGGAGAAGGGGCGCCAGTGGCACGCCCAGATCGCGTCCGCCTACGCCGCCGCGATCACCGAACTGGCCCGCGCCGCAAGAGCCGACATGGAGCCAGCTTGATGGGGGCTTCAGCGCGGCGGAGTTCCGCCATCCCTCCCGAGGAGAATCCGCCGAGGAACTCCGCGTCAGAACGCGGCGGGATTGCACTGAAAGTCGAGTGCCAAGGCGGCGCTCCATGAAAAATCATCGGTGCCGAGGCCGAGCGCCGATGGATCGATGCCGGGGCGCGGGTCAAAGTATTCCCAGCGGCCTGCGGCGCCGAGGACCCTCAGTGTGTCTGACCGCACGCGCTCGGCCAGATCGTCCAAGCCGGCCTGGCGCAAGCCATGGTGGAGCATCCAGTTCACATTCACCCACACGGGGCCGCGCCAGTATCTCACCGGATCGAACGTCGGCTCGTCCGGCGCCACCGAAGGACAGAGGAGCCAGGCCGCGCTCGGTGCGAACGAAGAAGCAAGGTGACGGGCCAGCGCCCGCTGCTGCGCGGCATCGCAGACCCGAGCAAACAGAGGCATGAAGCCAGATGCGGTCTTGATCGCGATCCGGCGACCCGCGCGGAGATCGTACGGGAAATAGAAGCCACGCTCGGCATCCCAGAATTTCTCGTTGATTGCAGCGGACGTTTTTTCATACCACCGCTCGATTTCGCCCACCGTTGCCGCATCGGCATTCAGTTCGCGCGCCAGCGAGAGCAGCGCCAGATTGGAACGCGCCAGCACGGAGTTGAAGAGCACATCCTGGATCAGGAACGGGGAACGTTCCGCAATTTCCGCGTCCCGGTAGCCGCACGCGTTGAAGAGATCGACCAACGCCAGATAGCGGCGATAGTTGACGTCGGTTGGACGATGGGCGGCCGCGACCGTCCGGTTGTCGCGCCGCAGGCTCGAGACGTCCCGAGCGTGCGTCAGGTCGATCGCCTCCAGTGCCGCGTCGTAAACGGGCGAGTTGTCGGTGCCGGCCTCCCAGTTATGTTGAATGTAGACCAAGCCCTCGCCGAGCGGATCGCGGTTCCGGTAGAGGTGGCGATGTTGGGCCACCAACGACGGGAAAATCTCGCGTCGAAATGCCTCCCACTCCGGGGTCCGGCCCAAGGGCAGCGAAGAAATCCGCTCAACAATGAAGGCGAAGACCGGCGGCTGGGTAATCCCCGAAGTGCGAACCCCGGCCGGACGCGAAGGGACTTGGTCCGTGCCCCACACGTCAGGGCCCGGAAAGTAGTTATCGGCCGGACGGTGAAACACGATATGGGGCACCATTCCGTTGCGCCACTGGCCGCGGAACACGCTACGGAGCTCGGAGATGGCACGTTCAGGCCGCACGTGAGCCAGACCGAGCGCAATGAATCCAGCGTCCCAATTCCACTGAAAGGGATAGAGGTTCGGCGACGGCAGCGTATAGCCGTCGCGCCAATTGCGATCGAGCGTGGCGGTGGCAGCAGCGAACATGGCGGGAGACGTGATGCGAATTAATTGCCCGAGGCGGACCTGAAGCGTGTCCGGCCCAAATCAGACCACCCACGACTGACCCGCAGCGCGGCGGATGGACTCTTGGTGCTCAACAGTTGAGGAGGACGATTTCGCGATCTTCCCCACGAGCCGCGCCACTCCAGGCCTTCAACTCGGAAGATCCCGCGTCTCTCGGAAAGGGTGCGGAGGCTAAGCCGGCGGCAGAACGAAGGTTCGGTCGGACCCAATAAGCACACGGCGAAGTAGTTTTTGGCATTCGAGCACCGACCCCAGCCCAATACCCCTGCCGGAACGGCGAAATCTGGGGGGAAGGGCGGGATGGACGCAAAGATGAGGGCTAGACAAAAACGTTTTTGTCAAGCAACGTCTCCCTCCGGAAACTCGGCGGTTTGGTCACGGGTCCCTTGCCTGCCCCGCATCTCCTGCTTTCAGAGAATCTTGCCGTGTCATGTCGATCGTCCTCCTCGCGAAAAATCTCGGTCTTTCGATCTCTACGGTGTCGCGTGCGCTCAACGGCTACGAAGACGTTTCCGCCGCGACGCGCGAGCGGGTCGTCCTCCGCGCCAAGGCTATCGGATACCGACCCAACCCCAGCGCGCGCCGTCTCGGCGCGGGCAAGACTTTGGCCATTGGGGTCATCCTGCCCGCGGCAGGCAGCACGGGGCAGGCCGTTGACTCGATGTATTCGAGCCTGCTCGGAGGAGTAGTGACCGAGATCGAACCAGCGGGTTACCACCTTCTCGCCTCGATGCAGGCGAAGCACGACGCCGCCCGCGAGAACGCGCTTTTTGAGAACTTCATCCGTGGCGGCTGGGTTGACGGGCTGCTGATCGTGCGCACGCGGGTGCACGATGCGCGTCTGGAACTTGCCCGCGCGGCGAAAATGCCGTTCGTCACCTATGGTCGAACGGAGTCGGACCAACCCTACGCTTGGGTGGACACCGATAACGAAAAAGCGTTTCATCTGGCGACGACCCGGCTGCTCGATCTCGGGCACCGACGGATCGCGCTGATCAACGGACCTGAGGAATACTCGTTCGCCCAGTTCCGCCGCCGGGGCTTCGTGCGAGCGCTCGCGAGTCGCAGACTGAAGCCGGATCCGACGTGGATGCTTCACGGCGACCTGACGGAGGGGGCCGGGCACGAACTCTGCCGCTCGCTCCTGATTCGGCGTCCCGCCCCGACCGCTTTTGTATGCGCGACGGATTCGATGGCATTCGGGGCGATCGCGGCGTGCCGGGAAGCCGGTCTTTCCATCGGGAGCGATGTGTCCGTGATCGGGTACGGCAATTCGAGCCTGTCCGCCTTTTGCGACCCTCCGCTCACCACGATGGAGCACCAGGTATTTGAGAACGGCCGATATGTCGGCCGTGCCCTCCTCCAGCTGCTCCGGAATGAGATCCAGCCAGCGGACGTTCACTACCTTGAGCCCGTGGTTCTTGTGCCACGTAAGTCCGACGGACCGGCACCCCAATGAGGCCAGCCCACGCGCCGAGACGCGACCACTGCCAGGAAACTGAATCCTGCAGGATTTGGACCGGATGGGGGTTATCCACGACCGTCTCATGCGCCGATACCAGGCACGGCGAGACCGAGAACCAGATTCCCTCGCCTTTGGGATATCGCAAGAATCTACAGCCATCGACATGAACACCCCCCCCCGCACCCGGCTGCACAGCCTGCTCGTCGCTGAAGAACTCGTGCGCTTTGTCGACGACGAAGTGCTGCCCGGCACCGGCATCGACCGCGCCTCCTGGTGGGCCGGCTTGGACGCCATCGTGCGCGAGCTCGCGCCGAAGAACGCGGCACTGCTGGCCGAGCGCGACCGGCTGCAGGCCGAGCTCGACGCTTGGCATGCGGCCCACCCGGGGCCGATCGGCGACATGCCCGCCTACCGGGCCTTCCTGCAGCGCATCGGCTACCTCGTCGCGCCCCCAGCCGGGGTGCAGTGCCGCACCGTCCAGGTGGACGAGGAGGTCGCCCCGCTCGCCGGGCCACAGTTGGTGGTGCCAATCCTCAACGCGCGCTACGCCCTCAACGCCGCAAACGCACGTTGGGGCTCGCTGTACGATGCCCTGTACGGCACCGACGTCATCCCCGCGTCCGGCGGCGCGGAAAAGGGAGCAGGTTACAACCCGATCCGCGGCCAGAAGGTGATCGGCTACGCCCGCAACGTGCTCGACCAAGCCGCCCCACTGGCCGGTGCCTCGCACCGCGAAGTCACCGCTTACCGCATCGAGGCCGGGGCCGATGGCGCCCGGCTCACCGTGGTGTTGAAGGACGGCACCGTCACCGGCCTCGCCGCCCCGTCCCGCTTCGTCGGCCACCAGGGCGAGGCCGACGCGCCATCGTCGGTGCTGCTGCGCCACCACGGTCTGCACCTGGACATCCGCATCGACCGCAACCACCCCATCGGCCGCGGCGACCCTGCGGGTATCGCCGACGTGGAGGTCGAGGCAGCCCTGTCGACCATCCTAGACCTCGAGGACTCGGTGGCCGCGGTCGATGCCGTGGACAAGGTCCTCGGCTACCGCAACTGGCTCGGCATCGTGAAGGGTACGCTGACGGCGGACGTGGCCAAGGGCGGCCGCACCTTCACGCGCGGCCTCAACCCCGACCGCCGCTATCTGGGCGCCGACGGCCGCGAGCGGGTCTTGCACGGGCGCAGCCTGCTCTTCCTGCGCAACGTCGGCCACCTGATGACGAACCCCGCCATCCTGTGGGGGAGCGACCAGCGCGAGATCCCGGAAGGGATCATGGACGCGGTGATCACGACGACGGTGGCGCTGCACGATCTGCAGGGCCACGGCGCAATCGGCGGCCAACGCATCCGCAACAGCCGCACCGGCAGCGTCTACATCGTCAAGCCGAAGATGCACGGTCCGAGGGAGGTGGCGTTCGCCAGCGAGTTGTTCGGACGAGTCGAGCGACTGCTCGGGCTGCCCGAAAACACCGTCAAGCTCGGGATCATGGACGAAGAGCGGCGCACCAGCGTCAACCT
>JBEIHL010000311.1:0-5026 GCA_040381375.1 Opitutaceae bacterium | reverse complement strand
GGAATTGGTGTACACGGACAACATCAAGGAAGATGTGTTGCAGTTTCTTATCGGGCCTCCTTCGCACGTCGACTTCGCAGGGGAGAAAAAAATCGCCGGTGCCATCCGCGGCAACGACGACGTCCGGCGGGAACGGCCGGGCGTTCGCGATCACGGCCATCCACCCGAACGTCAGCAGGAAAAGTCGGGCGAGAAAGGGGGGGGGAGCGGCTCATGCGCGGGCGCGTCCACTTTCATCGCCGCGTGCGCCGCCGTCGATGCCGAATGCCGGCGGGGTGCGCCGCGAAGTGATTGCGATGGGGCGCGGACACCGCCTGCGCTGGCCGGCGTTTATTCCCGCTCGAGCCGGCGTGGTTCGCCGACTTGCCGGAGACCGATGTTGCCCAGCACGGGAAGCTTCAGGCCCAGCCGCACCGGGTTCACGCCGAAGGTTAGTCCGATTACATTGAGTTCCACGCCTTCCTCCCAACCCACGAGAATTCCGGCCAGGCCAAACACGTTGACCTGCGCGCCGGTGCCGCTGGGAGCCGACGCGATCAAGGACGGGCCGAGGTAGTCCTTGCCGATCGCGAGGGCGGGCAGATCCACGCGCAACTCCGGCGCGGCCCTGAGCACGTGGGCGATGAACGTGTTCGAGTTCGGTCCCGGCCAGATCCGATACTTGCCGGCATACGGATAGTCGGCGACGGCCGCTTCGATCCGATCGATCACCGCATCCACGCCGGAGCCCCGCAGGTCGGCCAACAGCCACGGACGATTGCCGAACCAGTACATATCGGCGGCGCGCTGACTCGAACGTACGCCATTCCCCGATCGTCGCGTCTGGTAACCCATCAGTTCATGCACGGTGAATTGGGCGGCTCCGGTGCGTTTGACGGCGACCCACGGGTGGACGCCAAAGTAACCGCGCCACTCGACTGCCCGCGCGGCATAGACTTGAATGACGGCCTCGCGCGTGGTCGCCGGGTCCGGGGCGAGACCCGCGGGTTCCCGGCTGGCCGTCCGCCACGACTCTGCGGCGAACCCGCCCGGCACGACTGCGACCAGCAAGGCGAGCGCGAGGGAGCGGAAAGTGTAAGTCCAGCTTCGAGGCGAATTCACGCGCGAACGGTGGAAAGGTCCGGCGCTTGGGGCAAGAGGGGGGCAGTCCGCTAATCGAAATTTCGAAGGTCCGACGGGTCGGATCTCGATCCCGTCAGAAACTGCCATCAGCGGTCTGACCCCATGGCGACGGGGCCCACCGCCGTGCCATCGCGATTCACCCGCGGCGAACTTCGCTGTAGACGTTCGAACCCCGAACCGGCCTGCTTGGGCACTTGCAAACAGCGCTCACGCTTCAACCCATCGGGTACCTTCGCACCCGGCAGCGGGTGAAGTTTCAGGCCGGGCATCAGCCCGCGGCCGCGGATGAGGAGAGCAACGTGCTCGAACTGCTTCCGGGCTGTGGGTACGAGCAGGCGCTGCAGGATATGGCGGGCATGGATCGGGTGTGGCTGCTGTGGTGGTTTCATCGCAACGATTCCTGGCGTCCGCTGGTCCTGCCCCCGCGCGGTCCCGCCCGCCGGCGGGGGGTGTTCGCCACGCGCTCGCCGCATCGGCCGAATCCGCTCGGTCTCACCGTCGTGCCCTTGCTCGGCATCGAGGGCGGCCGGCTGCGGCTCGGTCCCTGCGATCTTGTCGACGGCACCCCGGTGCTCGATCTCAAGCCTTACGTCGCCGCGTACGACGCGTTTCCCGAGGCGCGCGCCGGCTGGATCGATGTCATGGAGACGGAGCTGCGGGGCCCGGCACCGTTTGCCGTCACGCTGTCCGACCTCGCCGCCGAGCAGGCCCGCTGGCTGCGGGAAACCTATACGGTCGATTTCCTCGCGCGCCTTCTGGGCCTGCTCGGGCGTGATCCCAGTCCGCACCGGACCCGCCGGATCCGACGCCGCGACCCGACGCGATCGGAGATCACGTGCGGCGCTTGGCGGGCCGTGTTTGCGACGGACGGCTTGGCCGTGTCGGTCCTGGCGCTCGAGCCGGCCTATCCGATGAAGTTCCTTTCCCGCGCGGACTACACGAACGTTCCGGACCGCGAGGCCCAGTTGGCGTTCCTGGTGCGCTGGCCGGCGGGCAACTGAATCGTCGTTGACCTCCGTGGGGACGCGCGGTTTCCCCGCGTTTTATGCCGGGCCTGCGGCCCGACGGCGCGCCTCGCTCCAGCGAACCATCGCGCTCAGATCTGCGGGCGGCCGTATCTCCCACGGCCCGGCCTTCACGCCCGGATGATTCGAGATCAGGTCGACGGCATGATTCAAATCGCGCGCCTCGGATTTGCCTCCAGTCGGTTTCCGCCGGAGTGCGGGCTTCGGCATGAACGGCCGCGATGGCAGCCTGCAACGTTTAGGGACCGAGGCGGCGGGTCGCCAGGGCGCGCTCCACCAGGGCGATGCCTTCGCGGGTAAACGCGTGGTTCCAAGTCGTGCGATCCTGCTGTTCGAGCAGCACCAGTTCACCCGCGGCGCTGACTCGGGCCTCACGCCGCGAGTCGTGGAGCAGCATGAGCGCGACAAGGCCGATGACTTCCGGCTCCGGTATCAACTCGAGCATAACACGGCCCAAGCGAATCGCTTCGCTGGACAATTCGACCCGCGTGAGCGTGGGCCCTGACGGCGCGGATCAGCCCTCATTGTAAAGGAGGTAAATCACCGCCAGCACCGTGCTGATTCGCTCCGGCAGCTCTTCGTCGACCACCGCGGTCTCTCCGCCGTGCAGGGTGTCGGCAATGTCAGCATGGGACGCGTCGATTCGGGCGCGGCGGCGCACGGCATCGATCGCCTTGAAGCGTCCGACGGAAAGCAGCCCCGCGCGCGGGTGGGCCGGCAGTCCTTCCTGCGGCCAGCGGCGCAACGCGGCGTTGAACGCATCGTGCAGGGCATCCTCGGCGAGCGTGAAGTCCCCGAGCAGCCGGATGAGCGGGGCGAGAATGCGGCCGGCTTCCGCGCGGTAGATGGCGTCGAGGTGCGCGTGAAGGTCGACCGGGGGTGGCTCAGCCATGCGGGCTCCAGCCGAAGGTGTTTGGTCGCCCGTGCAACCGGCTTTGAGAAGTTGTTACGCTCCGCGCGATCATGCGGAGCGCGGGCCGATCGTCCTTGCGGTACGTGCGCCTGACGGTTGAGGCTTCGGTCCGTTTTGCTTCCCATGAGATTGCGAATCACGTTCGCCGGACTCGCGCTTGCGGCCGCCCTGGTCTCAGGTTGCGCGGCTCATCCCATCGCTTTCAGCCGCGTCGATTGGGAATCCCTCACTCCCGGGCCGCGCGCTCATGTCCGCGCCCGGGAGGCGCGGCCAACGCGCCAGGACTTCCAGCCGTTGCTTCACTCCGGCGGCCGGTCGAAGGATCGGGTGGAGAAGGTTTCTGATTCGACCGCGGAAAGAGGGGCGGAGTTGCTCGCGGGTTGGCGAGCACGGCGTCCGTATCCGTTTCCCGGAGACCGCATCCCGCGATGAAGCCAAGCTACCTCATTGGGCCGCTGCTCTGTCTGGCGGTTTTCGGCGGGTACTATATCTACTGGAAAACGCAGGCCCCGGCGCCAGGTCCCGTGGGCGCGCGCGTGGTTGATGCCTTCGCGGCGCGCGATGGCCGGAAAGAGGCTGAGACCGAACTGGCCGCGGGAAAACTGGTGCTGCTCGAATCGGGTGCACGGGTGAGTTGGGACGCCGAGCGGGGTGAGATCGCGCGCACCCAGTATGGCGTCGAGCTTCGTCGCGCGGAGGAAATGACCACGGAGGCCGAGGTGCGGTATGTCGACCGCTTCAATCGCGTGATGCGACCGGCGATCTTGGCCCGGCACGGGCGGGGCTTCTTCGAGCGGCTCCACCAGGAGGCGATCGCGCTGCAGGCCGCGCGAAAGTCCGGCCAGGGAGATTGACCGCGGCGCGAAGTTCCCCGTGGCGCGGCTGCCCATCTGAAATGTTTGCGGCGAAAAGGTCCGGCCCGAAAACCTGAAGGCCCGGCCTCCCAATGAGGAGAGCTACGGGGCTGGCGGGCGCGCCGCCGCCGTTTTTTCGCTCAATCAAAGTCCCGCAGAAAACCGATGAGATGAGCGATGTGGTCGTCGAGGCTGATCCCGAGGTGCGCGCAGCCGGTGTGGATCGTGGCGCGGTCGACCTTGGCTGCGAAGGCGGTGTCCTTCACTTTTTTCCGGATCGAAGCGGGCTTCATCTCACCGTAGCGGACGGGGTTCATTTTCCGGTAGGCGTAGAAAATGCCGCAGAGTTCGTCGGTGGCGAGCAGCGCGGCGGCCAGCGGCGTGCGGGGCAGGGTGGTGTAGCCATTATATCCATACGCGTGGGCCTCGACGGCGTGGATGAGCTCCTCCGGATAACCCCAGTCGCGGAACCATTGCAGCGACTCGCGGGGGTGAGTGCCGGGGTGTTGTTCAAAATCGAGGTCGTGGAGGAGTCCCGTGACAAACCAGAGCTCAGGATCTCCGCCGAGCTGGCCGGCGTAACCCGCCAGCGCGGTGGCGACCATGCGGGCGTGGTAGCGCTGGTATTCGTCGGTGACGTGCTGTTCGAGCATCCGTTGGGCGGCATCGCGGGACGGAAGTGACATGGCGAAAGTCTGCGGGCCGGGCAAGGGGAGTCGAGTCGCCGCACGCGGGCGTTCGGTGGGATCGCGTGGTTGCGCGGACGGATCACGGACGCCAGTCCGGCGGCAACTGCAGCGACCACACTTCGCTCGAGAGCGGCCGGGCGTGGCCGCCGGCAATCCAGAGCTTGTCCTGGAAGACGAAGACGGAGTGTTCGTGCCGGGCCTTCCAGTTGGTCTTCGTCTGAAGCTGCTGCCAGTTTCGTCCGTCGGCGCTATGCCAGACGTCGCCGAAGTTATCCTTTTCCTTGGCCCAGCCGCCGAGCACCCAGATTCGGCCGCGATAAACCGCGGCGCTGAACCAGAGGCGCGGGGCCCACGGGGCGGACTTTGTTTCACAGGTCCAGTTCACGCCGTCGGCCGACGACCATACGTCGTTCAGCGCGAAAT
>JBEIHL010000310.1:0-5027 GCA_040381375.1 Opitutaceae bacterium | reverse complement strand
GGGCTGGCGGCCGGGGTGGAAGTTCGGGCCCAGTTGGCGGCGAAATCGCCCTTCATGGCGGGACCGGCGGCGGCCGGGACGGCCCCGGCGGAGAACACGCCGTTGGAATTCCGCGGCTTCATGGAAACAGCCGGGGGGGTGCAGTACCGGCTCTACGATCCCGCGAAAAAATCGGGGATCTGGGTGAAGCTGAACGAGCGCAACGCCGATTTTGGAGTCGTGGCGAAGCAGCACGACAGTGTGAAGGAAGCGCTCACCATCGAGTTTCAAGGCAAGACCCTCACGCTGCCGGTTCGCAAGGCCAAGGTCGTGTCGTCCGGTAACGCCGCGCAAGCGGTGCCGCCCGCGGCGGCCCCGGCGCCGGCGAACGTGCCCGCGGCGGTGACGCAGGCGGTCGTGCTCAATCCGACCCCGGCCGACGAGCAACGACGGCTCGATGCGGTCGCGGCCGAAGTGGCGCGCCGTCGGGCTTTGCGCGAGCAGGCGGCCCGGGGTCAGGGTGGGCCCGCTCCGGGGGTGGCACCTCAGGTCATGCCGCTGCCCGCGCCGAATCCCGGCGCGCCGGGGCCGGCGGCTCCCCAGAACTACGTCTCGCCGAGCACGCAGTTCGAGTCGCGTGGTCAAGGGCCCAATCCGGTCAGTCCGCGGTAGGAGGGCCCGGGCCGCGCAGGCGACGCGTCCTGCCTGTGTTCGGATGCGGGATGGTTGGACGCGAGGCGGTATGTCTCGTTCACGACCCGCCCCACCGAAAATATCTCGTGCGCCTGCCGGTCCGGCCGATAACCTCGACCCTCTCATGCCCGCCGCCGCCACGATGTCGATGAACGCCCCCGCGCTCTCGAATGGCGATCTCGTCCGGCGGCTGTTCGGCCTCGCCTGGCGCTACCGGCTGCACTGCCTGCGGGTGCTCGCGGTGCAAATCGTGTTGCTCACGATGGGCATCAGCGGGCTCAGCCTGACGGGGGTCGGCATCGACTACATCAAGCACCGGATGGACGGCACCCCGCTGGCCGACAACGTCCTGCACCTGCACCTCCCGGAGACCTGGCCGTACTGGCAGGTGCTGGGCCTGCTGGCGGGAATCATCCTCGTGCTCGCGGTGTGCCGGGCGTATTTGAATTATGCGTACGCGGTGTCGGTCAACCGCCTCGTGCAGCAGAGGCTGGTCGTCGACCTGCGCGGCGAAGTGTACGACAAGTTGCAGCGGCTGAGCTTCCGTTTCTTCGATGCGAACAACACCAGCTCTATCATCACGCGGGTGACGAGCGATGTGCAGAGCGTGCGGATGTTCGTGGACCAGGTGCTGATCCAGAGCGTGATCATGGTGATTTCGCTGACGGTCTACCTGATCTACATGATGAGTCTCAGCCCGTCGCTCACGCTCGCGTGCCTGGCGACGACCCCGCTCCTGTGGGTCCTGACCGCGTGGCACACGCGCCGGACGCAGCCCGAGTATGCGCAGAACCGCACGCTGGTGGAGAAGATGGTGCAGAACTTCGTGGAAAGCCTCCAGGGCATCGCGGTCACCAAGGGGTTCGGCCGCGAGGCGGAGGACCGGGCGCGTTTTCAGGCGGCCAACGACGCGGTGCTCGCGCAGCAGCAGATCATCTTCTGGCGCGTCAGCCTCTTTTCCCCGGCGATCGGTTTTCTCACCCGGATCAACATGATGGTGCTGCTCGGCTACGGCGGCTGGCTCGTGATCCAGGGGCAGTTGCCGCTTGGCACCGGCCTGATCGTCTTCGCGGGCCTGCTCGAGCAGTTCTCCGGTCAGGTGAACAATATCGCGACGATCGTGAACTCGGTGCAGCAGTCCCTGATCGGGGCGCGCCGGGTGTTCGAGATCCTCGATGCGCCGATCGAGGTGAAGAACGCGCCCGACGCCATTCGCCAGCCCCGGCTGCGAGGCGAGGTGAGTTTCGAGCATGTCTCATTTGCCTACGATGGCGCGGCCGCGGTCGTGCGCGACATCGACCTCACCGTCAAGGCGGGCGAGTGCGTGGCCATTCTCGGCGCGACCGGGGCGGGCAAGAGCGTCCTCATGAGCCTCGTGCCGCGGTTCTTCGATCCGACTGCGGGGCGCGTGCTCCTCGACGGGATCGATGCCCGCCAGATCGATCTCGACGACCTGCGCCGGAACATCGGCCTCGTCTTCCAGGAGAGCTTCCTCTTCTCGAACACCGTCGCGGCGAACATCGCCTTCGGCCATCCCGGCGCGACCCGCGAGCAGGTGGAGCGGGCGGCGCGCATTGCGGCGGCGCATGATTTCATCATGGAGCTGCCGAAGGGCTATGACACCGTGCTCGGCGAGAGCGGCAGCAGCCTTTCGGGCGGTCAGCGCCAGCGCCTCGCGATCGCGCGCGCGGTGCTGCTCGAACCGCCGATCCTGCTGCTCGACGATCCGACGGCGGCGATCGACAGCGAGACCGAGCACGAAATTTTCGAGGCGCTCGACCGGGCGATTGCCGGCCGCACCACGTTCATCGTCGCCCACCGGCTCAGTACGCTGCGCCGGGCCGACTTCGTGATCGTGATGGAGCGCGGGCGGATCGTGCAGCGCGGCACGCATGAGCAGCTCATGCGCGAGCCCGGACCCTATCTGCACGTCGCGAGCCTGCAGCTTGTCGACAATCGGGAGTTGCAGCAGCTCAAGCTGCGGGAGGGCGGCGCATGAAGCGGACGGTCCCCGCCCTGCCGGAAGTGCGCGACCTCGGGCTCGTGCGCCGCGTGCGCGATGACGACGAGGAAGGCGAGATCGAGCGGCCGCTCGAGTGGTCGCTGATCCGCCGGCTCTTCACCTACGCCGCGCCGGTGCGGCCCAAGGTCGTCGCGCTCGGCATCCTGACGGTGATCCGCGCGGCGCAGTTGCCCGGGCTGGTCTGGATTTCCACGCTCATCATCAAGGGTCCGATCACGAACGGCGACGTCGCGGCGCTGTGGCTCGGCGTGCTCGGATATGCGGTGCTCGCGCTCTCGACCGACGGGCTCTTCCACTTCCGGCAGCGCTATGCGCTCGAGATCGGCGAGACGGTGGTGAACGGGCTGAGGGCCGAGGTCTTCGCGAAGACGCAGCGGCAGCCGATGAGCTTCTTCCATCGCGTGAAACTCGGGCGCATCATCGGCCGGGTGACGAGCGACGTGGAGGCCTTGCGCGTCGGCATCCAGGACGTGCTGTTCGTCAGCGCCATTCAGGCGGGCCAGATGCTTTTCTCGGCGGTGGTGATGGCGTGGTCGGATTGGGCGCTGTTCCTCGTCGTGCTCGGACTGGCGCCGATCCTCTGGGTCATCAACCGGCACTTCCGCGTGCGGCTCAGCCATTATTCACGGGCGGCGAGCGACAGCTTCAGCCGGGTGACAGCGACGCTCGCCGAGTCGGTCAACGGCATCCGCGTGACGCAGGGCTTCGTGCGGCAGGAGACGAACGCCGGACTCTTCCGGCATTTGCTGGCCGATCACTCGCGCTTCAGCATCGCGCTGGCGCGGACCTCCGCGATTCTCACGCCGCTGCTCGAGCTCAACAGCCAGTTCTTCGTCGCGATCCTGCTCATGTTCGGCGGCTGGCGCGTGTATCATGGCGAGATGGACGTCGGCGCGCTGATCACATTCTTCCTCCTGGCGAACCAGTTCTTCGCGCCGATCGCGATCATTGGGAATCAATATAACCAGGCGCTCGTCGCGATGGCCGGGGCGGAGCGGGTCTTCAACCTGGTCGACACGAAGCCCGACTGGGAGGATGCGGCGGACGCGGTTGCGCTGCCTGCCCCCGCGGCCGGCGTGCCCGCCGCCGGCATGCGCGTCGAATTCCGCGACGTATCCTTCGGCTACGACCCGGCGAGGCTGGTGCTGCACCAGGTGTCGTTCACGGCGGAGCCGGGACAGACCGTTGCGCTCGTCGGCCACACCGGCAGCGGCAAGAGCTCGATCATCAACCTCGCCGCGAAGTTCCACCTGCCGACGCAAGGCGAGATTCTCGTCGACGGCCGCGAGATCCGCACGCTGAGCAGCCATTCGCTGCACCGGCAGATGGGCATGGTGCAGCAGCAGAACTTTCTCTTCAGCGGCAGCGTGCTCGACAACATCCGGCTGGCGAAACCCGAAGCGACCGAGGCGGAGGTGCGCGCGGCGGCCGGGCGGCTGGACTGTATTGATATCCTGGATGCACTCCCGCGCGGACTGCACACCGACGTCGGCGAGCGCGGCTCGGCGCTTTCCGTCGGCGAACGCCAGCTCGTCTGCTTCACGCGGGCGATGCTGGCCGATCCGCGGCTGGTGATTCTCGACGAGGCGACGAGCGCCATCGACGCGATCACCGAGGCGCGGCTGCAGCGGGCGCTCGTCGCGCTGCTGCGCGGCCGCACGAGCTTCGTCGTCGCGCACCGGCTGAGCACGATCCGCCACGCGGACCTCGTGCTCGTGCTCGACCAGGGGCGCGTGATCGAGCGTGGCACCCACGCGGAACTGCTGGCTCACGGCGGGCACTATGCGGTCCTTTACCGCCAGTTCGTGCAGGTCGACGACCGGACTTAGGGTGAGGGCGCCACCTTCGCCGCCGCGCGGCGGGACCGTTCCTCCTCTAGAAACTTGAAGATTTTCCTATGCAAACTCCGGTTTTTCCCTCTAGAAGTGCGATTGTCTCAGAGGGAAAGAGTCACAAAACAACACTTATCATGGCTAAAAAAGCTGCTCGTAAACCCAATGCTGCGTTCATGAAACCGGTCACCCCCGATGCCGCGCTTGCCGCGATCGTCGGTGCGAACCCCCTGCCCCGCACGGAGCTCACCAAGAAACTCTGGGCCTATATCAAGAAGAATGGTCTGCAGGACAAGAAGGTGAAGACCCAGATCAACGCCGACGAGAAGCTGCTCCCGATCTTCAACAAGAAGAAGTCGGTTTCGATGTTCGAGATGACGAAGCTCGTCTCGGGCCACGTTTCCTGAGTCAGGCCTCCCGCCCATTTTCTCCGCCGCCGCGATGCAAATCGCGGCGGCTTTTTTTTGCCTGACGCGAGCCCCGGGGCGCGCGGCGGTCGT
>JBEIHL010000309.1:0-5040 GCA_040381375.1 Opitutaceae bacterium | reverse complement strand
CGCGGGCGCCAGCAGGCGCAGCCGCGAGCGCGCATGATCGAGATCGGCCGCCGCCCGCTCGCAGCCCGCGACGGCTCGGGCCGCCAGCGCGACGCCGGCCTGGCGCGCCCGCTCGGCGCACGCGACGAAGTGACTCGTGATCAGCTCGGCCGCCGCGCTCGGCGTCTCAGCCCGGACGTCCGCCGCGAAATCGCACAGGGTGAAATCGATCTCGTGTCCGACCGCCGACACAATCGGCACCGTGCACGCCGCCACCGCGCGGACCAGCGCCTCTTCGTTGAAGGCCCACAGGTCCTCGAGACTGCCGCCACCGCGCCCGATCACCAGCAGGTCGAAAATCCCGAGTTCCTGCGCCAACGCCAACATCGCCACCATCTCGGCCGCCGCCCCCTCCCCCTGCACCTTCGCGGGCAGGACGACCGCCCGGCCACGCCAGCCGCGGCGAGTGAGAATGCGCATGAAATCCCGCACCGCCGCACCGGTCGGCGACGTGATGAAACCCACGGTGCGCGGCATCGCCGGCACGGGTTTCTTGCGCTCGGCGGAAAAAAGTCCCTCGGCCGCCAGCCGCGCTTTCAGCGCCTCGAACTCCCGCTGCAGCCGCCCCACGCCGTCGTCGACCACGATGCGAACGATGAGCTGATATTGTCCGCGCGCCTCGTACACGCTGACCTCGCCGTAAACGATTACCTGCAGGCCGTCGCGCAGCTTGACCGTCTGTCGCGCCGCGTCGCCGCGGAACAGCACCGCGCTGAGCTGCGCGCCGGCGTCCTTCAGGGAAAAATAGACGTGCCCGCTTGCCTGCGCCCGCAGGTTGGAGACCTCGGCGCGGATCCACGACGGCCGAAGGCCGGACTCCAACAGGACCTTCACGCGGCGCGTGAACTCGCTGACGCTCTCGGGCCGCACGCCCTCCCCGGTCGGATCCGGTTCAGTTTTCACGCTTCGTCACCTTTCGGCGTACGATCTGGACCACGACGACCACCGCGACCATCACCCCGAGCACGGCGCCGATCTTGCCCATATGCCCTTCGCGTGCCGCCTTGCCCAAGACCACCGCGGAGGTCGCAAGCGGCACGACCGCCAGCCACGACACGATCATGAACAACCGCAGCGGCACCTCGGCCAGGCCCAGCAGGTATCCTTGGAGGAAATACGGCGGACCCGGCGTGAGCCGGACCAGCAGCGTCACCGTCAGGGCGTTCTGCCGCGTGACCCGCGGCACCGCGTACCCGTAACGCTCCACCAGACGCGTCAGCAGCGGGCGCAACGCGTAGCGCGCCAGCCAGTACGTCAGCGCCAGGTTGGCCGCGATGACCGCCGCCACGGCCACGATCACGCCCGGCATCGTCATCTGCGGTGCGAACGCCTCGCCCGCAACCAGGTTGAAAGCCATCAGCGGCGCGCCCATCGCGGGCAGGATGGTCATGGCGGAAAAGAAAACCCAGGGGCCCAGGTCGCGAATGAAGCCGACAAACTGGTCGAACAGCGCCACCAGCCGCGTCACGCCGATTTCCCGCAGAACCAGGACGCCAACCGCGCCCAGCACGACCCCGACGATCGCCAGCTTGAGGATCGGGATTTTATTCTTCAGCACCGGCTTTTCCACGGACATCTCAGCAGCCTGCCCCTCCGCGCGGCGCACCGTCAAGAGCGGCCCCGGTGTTCCCGCCCTCTTGCCCGTCAACAAACCGCCAAAATCATCGCGCCCCAAACAACTCCCCGGGGCGGACTTGCGCGGGCGCGCCGTCCCGTCTCTGCTGGCGATTCGATGCCGCGCTCCGCCGACTCCGACTCCGCCGCGGTCCGGCCCGTCGCGGCGTCGGATCCCGCGCCTTCGGGCGTCATGCTGCGCTTCCTGGCGGCCCTCGGCCTCCTCGCCCTTTCCGCGATCACGCTCGCCCATCCATCGGCCACGCGCCTGCACGGCTGGCCGCTCGCCGGCCTCGTGACCGGACTCGCGCTGGTGCCGGTGGTGGCCGTGCTGGCCGGCCTCGGCCGGAGAGCAACCTGGCGCCTGCCACCCGCGCCGCTGCTCGCCGGCGCGCTGGTGCTGGCCGTTGGCGGCGTCGTTTCCGCCTGGCTCAGCCCGTTCTCCGCCGCGAGCCTGCCGCGGATCTGGGCAACCTTGGGTGGGGTCGCGCTTTACCTTTGGCTGCACCACGAGTGGTCGGCCGGCGATGGGCGCGCCGAGTCCCGACGTCAGGCCGCGGCGCGCCTCCTCGCCAGCGCCGGCGCGCTGCTCGCCGCGGTGAGTCTTCTGCTTTGGTCGCGCGGCACCTGGCCGCTGCCGTGGATCGATCGTAACACCATCCCGTTCGGCCACTCCACCTACACCGGCGGCGCGATGGTGCTCTTCCTGCCGTGGATCAGCCTGCAAGCGTGGATGACCCGGGGCGCGGCCCGGCTGCTGTGGCTGGCGGCCATCGCGGCGGCCGTCGTGGTCGTGGCGTCCACGAGCAGCCGCGGCGCCGTGCTCGCGCTCGGTGGCGTGGGGGTGGCGGGCACCGTCGGGCTGTGGTTCAGCGGCGCCTGGTCGCGGCCGAAGAAACTGCTGCTGGCCGCCGGTGTGCTGTCCGTCGGAGCCATCGTGCTCCTGACGAATCCGCGGCTGCGCGAGCTCGTGCTCCAGCGCCAATGGGGCGAATCGGCCCGCGAGAGTAACGCCCAGCGCGTCGCAATGCTCGACGCCGGATGGCAGCTCGGCGCGCAGCGTCCGCTCACCGGCTGGGGACCCGGCTCGGTGCCACTCGCTTACCCGCGCGTCCGCGCCGGGCTCGAGCGCAGCCCGGAGAACGTCCTGCAACTGCACAACACGCCCGCCCAACTCTGGGCGACGCTGGGGGCGTGGGGCGCGGCCGCGACGTTGCTGCTCCTGGCGGGCACCGTCACCGCCGTGAGGCGCGCCCCCCGGACGCCGTTCAGCTGGGCCGCCAGTGGCAGTCTGCTGGGCTACGGAGTCGTCGCCCTGACGGACCACCAGCTCGACGTGCCCATGTTCGCCGCCACGGCCGCGGCGAGCCTGGCCCTGCTCTCGGGTTCGGTCCGGCCCGCGTCCGCGTCGCGGCCGCTTTCGCCGCGCGTCCGCCTCGCGGCCGGGGTGGCGCTCGCCGCGCTGACGGCGTCCGCCGGCCCAGCCACGTGGGCGGACCTGCGGGCGCGCCGCGACTATGACGCGGCCCTGACCGCACTGGGCCGGGGAGACGGAGCGGGGTATCTGCGCGCGTTGGACGACGCGGCCAAGGCCGCGCCGCACGATCCCTTTTTTGCCCACCGGGCCGCCGCCTGGTTGCTCGAAGCGCGCGGCGCCACGCCTGATGCCGCGCGCCAGACCGGCCTCGTGCGCGACGCCGCGGCCCGGCTTGAACGCTCGCTGGCGACCGGTGTCCACGAAGAGTTCGCCCACTTCAATCTCGGCTGGCTGCAACTCGACCTCGGCGAACCGGCTGCGGCCGCCGGACATTTCCTGCGCGCGGCGCGGCTCGTGCCCGACAAGGGTGGCGTCTACTTCGGGCTCGGGCTCGCCTTCGAGGCGGCGGGCCGGCGCGACGAAGCCGTGCGCGCCTTCGCCCTCGAGTGGGTCAACGATCCCCGCAGCGCCACCTCTCCCGCCTGGGAGCTGCCCGCCCTCGCCGCCCTGCGTCCGGCGGTGCAGGCGGAGGCCGGCCGCGTCTTCAACGAACTGCGACAGTTGCACCCGCCGGCGACGGTGGTCGGCGCCTGGGCGCGTTGGTGGTGGGGCGAACCGGTGCCGATCGAGGCGTTGCGCCCCGGCTTCAACGCCGGGTCAGCCCGCTTCGCCGCCGAACTCCCCGTCCTCCTCGCCGGCCAACCGCTCACCCGCGGCGCCGCGCCCTGGGCGGCGGCATACGCGGCGTGGAGTGCCCAAGGTGGACCGGAGGCGTTCCTGGCGGCGGCCGGTGGCGACGCCGGTTTCGCCGCCGCCCTGGCCCGGCGGGCCCGGCAGGTGCGCACCGATTTTCGCACGTTCCTCGTCGCTCCGGCCGGCGACGACGCCGCGCTCGTCCGCACGTATCGGCGCCAGCGTCCGGGTTACGGCGTGCTGGCGCTGCACCCCGAGGGCCCGCCGCTGGTGGATGTTCACATCGTGCAGGAGAACCGCGTGACGACGGACCTCGCCGCCGGACTTTTCCCCGCCAAGGGCTGGCTGCCCGGGCGTTTCCTGCTCGCCTTGCTGCCGGCTGATCCGCGATGAGAGCGTCCGCATGAGCCGCACGGGTTCCAGCCGACTGCGCCGAATCATCCTCCCCGCCTGGCTGGTGGTCGGGGATGCGGTGTTCGCGTTTGCCGGCCTCGCGCTCGGCTTCTGGCTGCGGTACAAGACCCCGCTGAGCCGCTTCGGTATCGACGTTCCGGATGCGGTGTTCGCGGACTACGTGCCGCTGCTGCTGCTCGGCGTGCTGTTCCTGATCGCCGGCTACGCGCAGTTGAATCTCTACGAGGAGCGGCTGCTGCTGCGGAAGTTCCAGGGCATGGCGCTGATCATCAAGGGCACGACGCTCTGGCTCGCCGGCTACCTCGCCCTCGCCGTGGTCCTGAAGTTCGAGCCGCCCATCTCCCGCCTCTTCGTCCCGCTCGCCTACCTCTCGATCATCGGGGTGATGTTTGTCTGGCGCAGCGCATTCTACGCGGCGCTGGTGCGGCCGGCGTGGCGCCACCGGATCCGGCAGCGCGTCGGCATCCTGGGCTGGAACGACGAAGCGCGCGCTCTCGGCGCCGAGCTCGCGGCGCAGCCCGCCCACCCGTATCAGTTTTGTGGGTTCATCACCCTGCCCGACGAACCTGCTCCGCCGGACGCGCTGGGCGCCATCGACCGGTTGCCCGAACTCCTGACGCGCCACCAGCTCGACATCCTGATCGCCGCGCGCACCGACTTGCCGCGCGAGCAATTGCTGCGCGTGGTGGAGGACTGCGAGCGCGCCTACGTGGAGTGGAAGGTGATTCCGTCGTCGTTCCAGATTTTCCTCAGCGGCCTGCGGCTGCACACCATCGGCCGGCTGCCGGTGCTCGGCGTGGAGG
>JBEIHL010000308.1:0-5041 GCA_040381375.1 Opitutaceae bacterium | reverse complement strand
GGGCGCCCCCCCCGCTCCCGTGGTTTTGCGGTGGCGCGGGGGGCCCCCCCGCTCCCAGGAAAGCAGCGAGGCCGTGAAGGCGTCATAGTTTCAGGTCTTTCGCGTAGCCGGTGAGTTCCATGTAGGCAGATCCTACTTCGTTTCCGGCGGCATCCCGGATGCGGCAGGCGCCTTCCCAATACGGCACGCCGCCCAGCGTTCCGGGCAACTCCTGCGCCGCCACCAGCGGTTCGGCGGTGAAGGTCACCGGTTGGCCGCTGGCCGGATCGGTCGTGGCGATTCGGATACGCGCCGGATACGAAGCGCCGGTCGCGGGGCTCGTCCACCGGCTGAGCACCTCCCAGGTGAACGGCATGCGCTGCGTGCGGCCGGCGGCATCGATCCACGTCAGCGTTGACGCCGGATCGGCCGAACCGTCGCGCAGCCGCAACCGGTAGAGCATCAGCTCGCGGCGATCCTTGAACTGCACGCTGAGCCAGTCCCAGCCGATCTGCCCGGAGCTGAGCTGGCTGCTGCTGATCTCGTGATCCATCCACGCCTCGCCGGTCACGCGGAGCGTCTCGTCACCGCGCTCGGCGTGCAGCGTGAGTTCGCCCTCGACCGCCAGCCGCGTGAACGTGAGGTAGTAGCTGGCGGCGGTGGGATCGGAACCCTTGCGCGAAAGCCCGTTCTCGCCGAAGAGCACGAGCGGTTTGGCGGCGCGAAGGCTCAGGTTAAACGTCGAATCGGCGTGGATACCGCCGAGGAGCCGCAGGGTGGGCGTGAGCGAAGCGTCCACGGGATCCGCGAGCTGGAGCGACCAGTTGCCGTTGCGAACATCCAGTGTGTCGGTCGCGGCGGCGGCGTCCCAGCCCTCGCGGTTGAGCCGTTCCTGATGGACGAAACGGCCGGTCTCGACGTCGACCAGCGCCATGTGGGCGAGAAAGAGATGGGCACTGCCGAACGAGGGATTGGGATCCACGGGGGTGCCGGTCGCGGCGCGGGGTCCGGCCTGGCGGAAGAACGTCGCCTGAAACCCGAACCGCCGCGCCGGTGCTGCGCCAGTGCGGGCGGCGGCGTAGAGATGGCCGGTGACGTACCACCACTCGATTTTGAAATCGGGATGACTGCCGTGATCGCGCGGGAAGACGAACCGATGCCCGGGCTGCGGCACGGAAAAGCCGTCGGCGGTCGTGGCGGGAGGAGTCGCGGCGAAGGCGGCAGCGGCTAGCCCGAGTAGAGCGAGCAGCCTGAAGGTTGACCACGGATTACACAGATAGCACGGATGACCGGGCCAACGGCCGGACATCGCGTAAGGGAATCCTCGGCGAACGACCGGGACCGGAGGTTCCAGGTCTGGGCCCCGCTCATCCGTGCCATCCGTGTGATCCGTGGTCAAAAATGTCTTTTCGGTTCTCATTCTTCCCGATCCGCCGGCAGATTTGCGCCCCAGTGGCCGACGGCGTAGCTGACGCCGCCGCCCGTCACGATGACGGTCACGCCCAGCGCCGCGAGCTGGCCCCAAGGGAGCGCGAAGCCGAGGGTCCAGCCGAAGGATTGTTTGTTGATCACGTGAATGAGCAGCCAGCCGAGCGCGAGGCTCAGGAGCAGCCCGCCCGCGACCGCACACGCGGCGACCACCGTGCCCTCGATGGCGGTGGCCCGGGCGATCTCGGTGCGGCGGAAACCCAGCGCTCGCAGCGTCGTGAGCTCATCGCGGCGGTCGAGCAGCACGCTGACCAGCGTCAACGCCAGCCCGATGACCGCGACCGCGACGCCGATCACCTCGAGCGCATACGTGATCGAGAAGGTCTGCCGGAAGATGCGCAGGATTTCCGAACGCAGCGACGCGTGCGTGTAGATCATCAGGCCCGGGTGCTGGCGGAGCAGTTCGGCCCGCAGCGTGTCGGCGTCGGTGCCGGGCTTGAGAAACAGGGACAGGTTCACCGCCTGATCGTCGCCGAACCACGCGACGAGGTGCTTGCGTTCGACGAGCAGGGCGCCGCGCTCGTTGCCGTAGTCGGCGAAGATGCCGGCGAGTGTCACGGTCTGGACCCCGGCGGGCGTGGGGACCCGGATCGTATCACCGAGTCCAATACGAAACCGCGCGACAAAGCTCTCGCTCGCGAGTACGAGGCCCGCGTTGCGAGCCGCGTCGAAGACCGCGGGGTCGCGCGGAGCGTCGATCCACGGCAGGTCCGAGCGCGCGTGGACCAGTTCCAGATCCGCACCGGTGAGCGTGGTCGGCAGCCCGTCGAGCAGGAGCGGAAACGCCGAGAGCGCACTGGCGGCGTCAACCGCCGGATGCGCCCCGATGGCGCGCCAGGTGGCCGGTGAAAGGCGGCTTTGCGCCGAGGCGCTCTGGCCGCCGTTGCTGGAGATATAGAGATCCGCCTGCAGCGAGCGGCTCACCCAGCCCTGCACGGTCTGCTCGAAGCTGCCGACGAGGATGGCCATGCCGGCGGTCATGCCGATGGCGCAAAGCAGCGCGGCGACGGCGAGCCGGTGGCGGCCGGACGGCCGGCCGAGATGACTGAGCGCGACTCGCGCGACGGCGAAGTGTTCGCGGGCGCTCCGGGCCGCGCGGGCGACCCAGGGCAGCAGGAAACCGCACAACACGCCCCCGCCGAAGATCCAAAGGAAGGCAGCCGCGTAGCCGGCGAGGGGGAAACGGCCGCCGCCCGCGAAGCGCAGCGGTGGCAGCAGGGCGCACATGCAACCGGCCACCACCAGCGCGAGGCCGATCCACGCATGGCGCAAGAGAGCGGGGCCGGGAGCGGCGCCCGCGTGGCGGACCAGGACCTGGGCCGGTGGCGTGCGCGCGGCTTCGCGGGCGGGCCACCAGCCGGCGGCGAGGCTGGCGACAAGGCCGAGGCCGATTCCGAGCAGGACTTCCACAAGGCTCGGTGTCGCCGAGGCGACGGTCGTGGCGTAGTAGAGCGCGTTGACGGTCTGGCCGACGGCGCGGACGGAAAACTGCGCGCCGGCCCAGCCGAGCAGGACGCCGAGCGCCCCGCCGATGATGCCGAGCACCGCGGCTTCGGCCAGCCAGGCGCGCCGGATGGCGCGCTCTTCGACGCCGAGCGAACGCAGGATCGCGATCTCGCCGCGGCGGCGGACGACGGCGCCGTCGAGCGCCTGGAAGATCAGGTACAGCCCGACCAGGAGCGCGATGAGCGAGAGAACGGTGAGGTTGAGGCGGAACGCGCGCGTCATCATCTCGGCGGTTTCACGTTTCGCGCCGGGCGACGTCACGAGCCAGCGTTCGCCGTCGCGACCGAGCTGGGTGAGCAACGCGTGGAGGGCCTCGCGGCGTTCGTTGGCGCGCGGGCCGGGTTCGATCACAAACTCGATCCGGTCTAGCCGGCCGGTCTTGCCGCTGATCGCCTGGAGCTGCGGCAGGTCGAGCAGGATCAGCGAGGCGGGCGCGCGCGGGGCATCCTTGGCCGAGGGAATGACGCCGGCGATGGGCAGGACGCGCGGCGTGTCGTTGACGACGAGCTCGAGCGTGGCGGCGGCGCCGAGCTCCCCGGCGAGTTCGCCGCTGACCCAGAGTTGCGGGCCGGCGCGGAAGCGTTCCCAGAATTCGCGCGTGGGATCGGGGGCGCGGCCGGTGGACGCGGAGCCGGCGGTGCGTTGGGCGAAGACACTTTCGCCCGTGGCCTGTTGGCGGGCGAGGCTCGACAGCGCGATCAGGTCGACGCCGAGCAGCGTGAACGTCGTGCGGCTGGCCCCGGCACCGAGCGCCTCGCCGGGGGGGCGGGGTCGGGCGGCGGTGGTTTCGACGACGGGCAGGATATGGACGGGACTCGTCCGCAGCGCAGCGCGCAATTCCGGGAGGACGCTTTCCGGCAGCGTGCCGGCGGCGGGCTGAATGATCCAGTCGCTGCGGCCGGTGAGCGTATCCGTAAAGTGGTTAAAGCTGGCGACGGCGGCCTGGTTGGCGAGGCGGACGGCGACATAGACGGCGACGCCGAGCGCGAGAATGCCGATGAGCAGCGCGGTCTGCCGCGGCGCTTGTCGGGCGTGGCGGAGCGCGAAGCGCGTGAGCAACAGGGGAACGACGGACGCCGGCCTCATGGTGTGATCCGGCCGTCGCGGAGGTGCACGCGCTGGTGGCAGATCGCGGCGGCCTCCTCGCTGTGGGTGACGAGCACGAGGGCGGTGCGCGTTTCGTCGGTCAGCTCGCGCAGCAGGCGAAGGATGTTTTCGCCGCTGGCGGAATCGAGATTGCCGGTCGGTTCGTCGGCGAGGATGAGCGCGGGCCGATGGACGAGCGCGCGGGCGATGGCGATGCGCTGCTGCTCGCCGCCGGAGAGTTGGCTGGGCAGTGCGGCGGCGCGCGCGGCTAGGCCGACGCGGTCGAGTAGGGCGGTGACGCGGGCTTTGCGTTCGGCGGGCGGGACGCCGATGAGCTGGAGCGGCAGCTCGACGTTTTCGGCGGCGGTGAGGGTGGGCAGCAGGTGGAAGAATTGAAAGACCGTCCCGACCTGTTCGCGGCGCAGGCGGGCAAGCGCGTCGCTGTCTAGCCGATCGATGCGATGGCCATTGAGCGTGAGGCTGCCGGTGTCGGGTCGGTCGATGCCGCCGAGGCAGTTGAGCAGGGTGGTCTTGCCGCTGCCGGACGGGCCGGTGAGCGCGACGCGTTCGCCGGCGGCGACCCGAAACGAGACGTCATCGAGCACGCGACGCGCGCCGTAACTCTTGGAGACGGCGGCCACGTCGAGAACGACCTGGGCGGAAGCGGAAGCCATGCACGCTGAGTCAACGCGGTTTGCGGCGGAAGGCGAATGCGCGGGCGGTATTCCTTTTCCCCTGGGAGCGCGGAAGCCCTCGTCCGCCCGGATCGGAATGCGGACGAGGACGTCCCCGCTCCCAGCGCCGGCGAAAAAGTGGCTTACGGGGTCACGTCTCAACCTCGCACTGGTTGGGATCCGGGGGCTCCGCGGGCGCGCCGGGAGTTTCGGAATTGCCCGCGGGGTGGCGTGGAATTGACGCGAATTGGAAGTTGAGACCTGACCCCGTGGGCGGCTCCGACCCCGTGGGCGGCTCCCAAGGATTG
>JBEIHL010000307.1:0-5047 GCA_040381375.1 Opitutaceae bacterium | reverse complement strand
TGCTTTTCATGAGCTTGATATTAATGCCATGAAACACGCCCTGCAGCCGCGCGACGTCACCCAGCCGTTGCGCGCTCTCGTCGGCGATCAGCGGCAACGGGCTGCGCTCCCGCAGCCAGGCGGTGTCGTCGATCTGCTCCTTTGGCATGGGCTGCTCGATAAAGAGCACGCCCCGGGTCGCGAGCCACTCGATCATGCGCAGCGCCTCGTCGCGCGTCCGCCAGCCCTGGTTGGCATCGACCGTGATCGGGGTGTCGGTCACGTCGCGGATCGCCTCGATCATCATCCGGTCCGTGTCGCGGCCGAGTTTTACCTTGAGAATGCGGTACGCGGCAGCCTCGCGGGTTTTCTGCCGGACGATATCCGGGGTATCGATACCGATGGTGAATGACGTCACCGGCGTGCGCGCGGGGTTCAGTCCCCACAGGCGGTGTAGCGGCGCACCGAGCGTCTTCCCGACCCAGTCGTGCAGCGCGATGTCCACCGCCGCCTTGGCCGCGGTGTTGCCCGGCGCGAGGGCGTCAATCGCGGGCAGGATTTCCTCGAGTTGGAAGGGGTCCGGGAAGCGCGCGAGATCCACGCGCCGCAAAAACGCCGCCGCCGTTTCCTGGGTTTCACCGAGATAGGGCGGCATCGACGCCTCACCGTGGCCGACGACGCCGTCGTGCTCCACCTCGACCAGCATCACCGGAGTCGTCGTGCGCGAACTGGTCGCGATCGTGAACGCGTGTTTGAGTTCGAGCGTGTAGGGACGGAAGCGGAGTTGCATGCCAGCGCGGGAAGGGAAACGGTCGCTCCCGTGCAATCGAGATCGGCCGGCATGGCAAGCGCGCAGAGATGATCCAAGTCTCGAGCAGAGACGAGGAGATCCGATCCTTGGGTTCCTCTGCGCCTCCGCGTCTTTGCGCGAGACCCCGGTCCGACTAAGGCGCCTTCACATCGTAGCAGTAGATGATGTCCTGGTCGCGCAGGTAGAGTTTGCCGTGGCTGATGACCGGATGCGTCCAGATGCGGCCGCGGGCGCTGCGGATCTTCGTCTGCGGGTCGAGGGTGAAACTGCCGGTCTCTTTCCAGCCCGTCGGCGAGGCTTCGACCAGCACCACTTTTCCGCTCACTTCGTCCACCGCGTAGAGCATGCCGTCGGCGGCGCCGACCGCGCCCTTGCCGAACGGCCGGTGCATCCAGACCGACTCTCCGGTCTTGAAATCCTGGCACACCCAACCCGGATCCGCGTGACCGTACAGATGGTCGCCGACCAGGACGACGCCGCCGTGGTGGTTTTTCATCACCTTGTTCTCATAAACCTCGGTGACCTTGTTGCCCGGCTCGATGCGCACCATCTTGCAGCCGGAACCATATCCGGCGGTGACGTACACTTCGTTGCCCTTGACGATCGGCGTCGGGATGACGGCGGTGCGGCCCGGGAACGACGTTTGCCAGAGCAGCTTGCCGTCGCTGGCCCGGAGGCCGAAGACATCCTTCTCCGTGCGCTGCACGTACTGCGCCTCGCCGTTGATCGTCGCGGGTACGATCGAGGAGTAGTGGGCGGGTTCGGTGAACTCCTTGCTCTGCCAAATCACCTTGCCCGTCATCTTGTCGAGGGCCGCCACCGCCCCTTGAGCGCCACCGGGCGTGCAGAGCACCTTGTTGCCGTCGATCGTGACCGACTCGGTGTAACCCCATTTCGGGAGCTGGCCGCCGAGGCTCTTCATCGTCACCTGCCAGAGCACCTTGCCGTCGGCGATCTTGATGCACACGAGGTTGCCGGGGCCGCTCAGCGCATAAACGCGATCGCCATCGACGGCGGGCGTGCCGCGCGGGCCGTCACCCCAGTCGTTGTCCAGCACCGCACTGAGCTTCACCGCGTTGAGTTCCTTGCCGGTGTTGGCGTCGAGGATCAGAAGAATCTCGCTCCCGTCGCGCGTGCCGAGGGTGAAGAGCTTGCCCGCCACGATCGCGGGACCCGAGTAGCCGTTGCCGGCGTTCTCAAAGAGCCACACCCGCTTGGGCCCGCCCGCGGGCCAGGCCTTGAGCAGGCCGGTTTCCTTGGAAACATCCGTGCGATCCGGTCCGCGCCACTGCGGCCAGTCGAGGCCGTTGGCCAGAGCGGACGAGGTGAACGTGGCCAGCGCGAGAAACGCGGTGAGGAGGCGAGGTGAGGAGGTCATGATTACCGGGGAGGTGAACGTGGGGGCCAGACGCACAGGGGCACAGGAGGGTGCAACTGGGATCGAGGCGTCAAACCCGCCTCACACGCAATGAGCATGCCAGCGGGAGGCAAGCCGATGCGAACTGGAAAGAACAACGGTTCTTCCATGAGCGGGCCAAGCGCGGGGGGCGGCGCCGACCCATCACTGACCTCGGGGCCGTGTCTCGAGGGCCACGTCGATCAGCAACAACGCCTCGGCGTCGACCCCGTGCGGACCATGCAGGACCGGTTCGCCGCGCGGATTCACGACCAGGGAATTGCCGATGCACTTACGGCCCAACCACGGTCCATCATTGATCCAGCCGACGTTGCTGCAGCCGGCGATCCAGAGCTGATAGTCGCGCGCCACCGGACAGTAGCATTCGAGCCAGCGCCAGCCGTAGGGCAGGCGCGCGTTGTCATGATCCGCGGGTACCGCCCAGGCACACGGTGACAGAATCAACTGCGCCCCCATGAGTCCGAGCGTGCGGCTGACCACCTGGTCGCGCGCGAAGGCATCGGCGCAGATCATCAAGCCCAGGGTTCCGAGCGGCGTGTGCGCGACGCCGAGCCGGTCGCCGTTGGCGTAGAGGTCGTGCGCGATATCGAGTTCGTTGAGTTTGCGATGGTGGAGCAGCAGCCGACCCTGCGGGTCGAAAAGGACCGCGGCGTTGAAACGCACGCCGCCCGCGCTCTCGACCAACCCGGCACACAGGTAAACGCCGTGCCGCTGGGCCAGCGCGCGCAGCCACTCGCAGGTTTCGCCACCGGGGATCTCCTCCTGCGCAGTGCGGGCCGAGGCATGCGTCCAACCGAGATTCAGCGTTTCCGGCAGCAGCACGACCTGCGCACCGGCCGAAGCGGCATCAGCGACGAACTTCGCGGCGCGGGCGAGGTTCGCCTCCTTCGCGCCGCCTTCCACGCGCATCTGGGCTAGGGCGAGCTTGAACACCTCGCCAGTCGGGCGAAACGGGCGACCAAACGCAACCCACGGCAAGAGCCGGGCCATTTCTCTGCGATCTCTGTGCTCTCCTGTCGAAGGGATTGGTTGGCCCAGGTCCGTGGGTCACCACCGGCCTCTTCGCTCAACGCGGCGCGCAGCTAGGCCGCCCTCGGGCAAAATGGGCCACATCTTGATTTCAACCCAATTGGTCTACAGGAGGACGCAGAGGGCGATCCCGAGTGGGCCGCACGCTCCCGCGCCCGCCGTTCTCCGCCATCGACACGCCGCCCGCCCCCACCGAGCTTGGACCGATGTCTTCCGATTCCGCCCCGCGCCCCGTCACCGTGCGCGCCGTACCCATCGAACTCTGCCAGTTCCTGAAGTTCGGTGGCCTCACCGAAAGCGGCGGCTCCGCCAAACAGGCCGTCGCCGAACGCCGCGTGTTCGTCAACGGCACGGTCGAGACCCGCAAGCGCAAACAACTCGCCGCCGGCGACACCGTGACCTTCGAGGGCCAGTCGATCGTCGTTCACGTCGCCTGAATCACTCCGGACTCCGGTCTCTCTCCGTCTCCCCCGTCTCCCCGTCTTCCACTTCCGCGCATGTCCTTTTCCGCTCTCGGCCTCTCCGAACCCCTGTGTCGCGCGGTCGCCGGAAAGGACTATGCCACGCCCACGCCGATCCAGGCCGCCGCGATTCCCGCGATCCTGCGCGGCGGCGACGTCTGGGCTTCCGCGCCAACCGGCTCCGGCAAAACCGCCGCCTACGTGCTGCCGGTGTTGCAGCGACTCGCCGCCGCGCCGCGTGGCCCGGGCCGCATCGCGCGCGCGCGAATTCTCGCGCCGACGCGCGAGCTCGCCGCGCAGGTCGGCGAGTCCGTGCGCCGCTACGGCCGCTACCTTTCGCCGCCGCTTAAAACCCTGGTCGTCTACGGCGGCGTCTCGATCAACCCGCAGCTCATGGCCCTCGGCGGCGGCGCCGATGTGCTCGTCGCCACGCCCGGACGCCTGCTCGACCTCATCGACCACCACGCGGTCTCACTCTCCGCAGTCACCGTGGTCGTGCTCGATGAAGCCGACCGCCTGCTCGCCCTCGGCTTTGCCGCCGAACTCGCCCGCCTCGTCGCGCTGCTCCCGGAGACGCGGCAGAGCCTGCTGTTTTCCGCCACGTTTCCGCCGGAGGTCGAGGTCCTCGCGCAAGGCCTGTTGCGCGATCCGCGGCGCATCGCACTCGCGCCCGAACCGACCCACGCGCCCGACATCCACCAGCGCGTCTTCGAGGTCGATGCGCCGCGTCGCACGCAGCTCCTCCGCAACCTCGTCGAACTCGAGGGCTGGTCGCGCGTGCTGGTTTTCGTCGCGACGAAATACGCCACCGAGCATGTCGCCGACAAACTGCGGCGCGCGGGCCTCGTCGCCGATGCCTTGCACGGCGAGCTGAGTCAGGGCGGCCGCACCGCCGCGCTCGCCGATTTCAAATCCGGCCAGACCCGCATCCTCGTCGCCACCGATGTCGCCGCGCGCGGCCTCGACATCACCGGCCTGCCGGCGGTCGTGAACTACGATCTGCCGCGCTCGCCCGCCGATTACACGCACCGCATCGGCCGCACCGGCCGGGCAGGCGAAAGCGGCGTCGCGGTCAGCTTCGTCACCGCCGACACGCACGATCACTTTCGTCTGATCGAAAAACGCCACGGGCTCTCCCTCCCGCGGGAGCAGCTCGCCGGCTTCGAGCCCGAGATTCCGGCCACGCCCCGCCGCCCCGCGACCGCCGGCGGCGGCGTGAAGGGCAGCCGCCCCAACAAGAAGGACAAACTCCGCGCCGCCGCCGCCCGGGCCGCCGCGGCCCCCCCCACCCCCCACCCCAGACATAACTACGCAACCCCAAAAAGGGCCCCCAAGGGAGCCAAAAAGACC